>NZ_JCBDHE010000014.1:0-91372 GCF_059834225.1 Vibrio sp. R10-SG3-ISO3
GTCGTTAAAGAGCAGCTAGCAGGCAACAAGGTCATCTACAAAGCCATATAATCTGCCCGCTCAGTATTGCCGTGCTCTGTGAGTGAGCACAAACACAAGAGCCTCGATGAATGTCGAGGCTCTTGTGTTTTTATCGGGCACGACAACCAGTTTTTAACATTTGTCACAATTATCACATCTTTCTACTGATTCATTTTACTCATCAATTACTACGTATAAATTGACCTTCTACTTATCTGTCTGGTTAATAACTAGCTGATAAATAGTTATTTATCTATTGTTGTATAAATTATCCTACGTATTACTACGTAATTCTTTGGTCTAAGGCTTGCGGGGGTTGTTAATTTTTCTCCGTGTTCACGCTGATTTAATAATCAATAGCTTTCTACCAAGCTGTAAACGAAACAAAAGTAACTGGATAGTTGCTACAGCTAACAAAGGACGTGAACATGAGTCTAATTAAACAAACGTTGAAACGAGTACTGAAAGGGACCGCGATGGCTGCGGCGCTTGCGGTTGCGGCAACCTCCGCAAACGCAGCGGAAAAAGTCTATCGTCTGAAACTGGCCGAAACTTGGGGACCAAACTTCCCGATTTTTGGTGACGCGACGAAGAACATGGCGAAAATGGCGGAAGAAATGTCTAACGGCCGCCTGCAAATCCGTATTGATTCTGCCAACAAACACAAAGCGCCGCTTGGCGTGTTTGATATGGTGAAATCGGGGCAATACGACATGGGCCACTCCGCGTCGTATTACTGGAAAGGCAAAGTGCCAAACACCTTGTACTTCACCTCAATGCCATTCGGCATGCTGCCCACAGAGCAATACGCTTGGTTCTACTACGGCGGTGGTATGGAGCTGATGGAAAAAGTGTATTCGCCACACAATTTGATGTCGTTCCCAGGCGGTAACACAGACGTGCAGATGGGCGGTTGGTTTCAAAAAGAGATCAACTCAGTGGAAGACTTGCAAGGTCTTAAAATGCGTATCCCAGGCTTTGCAGGCGAAATCCTTGCGGAGCTAGGTGCGAAACCAACCAATATCGCACCGGGTGAACTCTACACCTCGCTAGAGCGCCGCACCATTGATGCGCTTGAGTGGGTAGGTCCATCTCTTGACCTACGTATGGGCTTCCACAAAATCGCGCCATACTACTACACAGGTTGGCACGAGCCAGCAACTGAGCTGCAGTTCCTTGTCAACAAGCGTACTTGGGAAAAATTGCCAGATGATCTGAAAGCGATCTTGCAAGTCGCGATGAAGACTGCTGCGTATGATATGTACACCCAATCTAAGCATGAAAGTGGTAAAAACTGGGTATCTATCAAAACTGAATACCCAAATGTTCAAGTTAAAGATTTCCCAGCGGAAGTGATGACGGCGCTACGTGAAGCGAACGATCGTCTACTTAAGCAGCATGCGGATGAAGATGCGCTTGCGAAGGAAATTCAAGAGTCACAAGCGGCTTATATGCAGCAAGTGCGTTCTTGGACAGACATTTCTACCCGTGCCTACCTCAACAGTTCGGCACAATAACAGCAATAACCTAAGCGCCGAGTTTGTCTCGGCGCAAGCCCAAGAAGCCTCACTCACTAGATTCTGAGTCTAAAACAGAGCGTTTATCGAGTGTAATCAAAGTGTTGTAAGCCTAGCTTGCAACACGCTTTCAAAATTCCATGGAGTAGGGAATGAGAAGTCTTATCTATGTCGAGCGTATTTTTAATCGCTTTGGTGACTTTCTAGGCTGGCTATCCAGTATTCTTTTTATCTTATTGCTTGCCAACGTTGTCTATGACGTGGTGATGCGTTACGCATTTAATGATGTCTCCATCGCGTTCCAAGAAATGGAGTGGCATCTCTTTTCAGCCGTGTTTTTATTGGGTGTCCCTTATGCGCTGAAAGCGGGCGGGCATGTTCGAGTGGATCTTTTCTACGAGCGACTATCGATGCGCGCCCAAGCGATCATTGATCTACTTGGTACGGTGGTCTTTCTTTTCCCATTTTGTTTGTTGGTGGCGTGGTTTGGTATCGATTTCGCCAAAGAGAGCTATGCGTTAGGTGAGACATCGGGCGACCCCGGTGGTTTGCCTTACCGCTGGATCATCAAAGCCATGATTCCGGTTTCCTTCTTCTTTATGGCTATCAGTGGCATTGGATTATTGATCCACTCCCTCAATAAGATTTTTAACCCACAGCTGCTGTACGTTAACAGCAAAGATCAACACTAGGAGACAAGAAAATGGTCGGTATTGTAATGTTTTTTGTCGCCTTGTTTGCACTGCTGCTAGGCTTTCCCGTCGCCTTTACCTTTGGCGGTATCGCATTGATTTTTGGTGTGTGGGCCGAAGGCATGGATATGTTTGCCTTTATGCCTTATCGCATCCAATCCATTATGGAAAACACGGTGCTCATGGCTGTGCCGTTATTTGTTTTTATGGGCTTGGTGCTGCAAAAGACGCGTCTGGCGGAGCAGTTGCTTGAGTCTATGGGGCGCTTATTTGGTGGCGTTCGCGGAGGTATCGCGATCTCCACCGTGCTGGTGGGAGCGTTGCTTGCGGCCTCTACTGGTGTCGTGGGGGCCTCGGTGGTGGCGATGGGGCTGATTTCACTGCCTGTGATGCTTAAATATAATTACGACAAGGGATTGGCCTGCGGTACCATCTGTGCTTCTGGCACACTAGGCCAGATCATTCCGCCCTCTATCGTGTTAATTTTGCTCGGTGATGTGCTGGGTGTGCCTGTCGGCGATCTGTTTCAAGCGGCGGTATGGCCGGGGTTAGTCTTGGTTGGTGCGTACGTCATTTATATTTTGATTTATGCGAAACTCAACCCAGAGGCGGCGCAACCGATTCCAAGTGATGGCAGCATAAGTCGTAAGCAAGAAGTGATCACGGCGCTTAAAGCGGTGATCCCACCGTTGGCCTTAATTGTGGTCGTTCTTGGGTCTATTTTTGCTGGCGTGGCGACACCGACGGAGTCGGCAGCGCTTGGTGGCGCGGGTGCTATCGTTCTTGCTCTGCTTTATAAGCAATTTAGCTGGGGCATGGTGTATGACGCGGCAAAAGAGACGGTTAAAGTGACCGCGATGGTTTTTGCTATCTTGTTGGGTGCCACCGCTTTTTCGATGGCGTTCACCTATACCGGTGGTGACTACTTGGTCGAAGAGTGGATGCTGCAAATTCCTGGCGAGAAATGGGGCTTTTTGATCATCACCATGTTGGTCATCTTGGTGTTGGGCTTTTTCATCGACTTCGTTGAAATCTGTTTCATCATCGTACCCATCATCGCGCCTGTGGCGGAGTTGTTAGGGATCAACATGACTTGGTTTGCTATTTTGATTGCGATGAACTTGCAAACCTCATTCTTAACGCCGCCTTTTGGTTTCAGTCTCTTCTATCTCAAGGGCGTGGCGCCGAAAGGGGTCACCACCACGGATATCTACCGAGGCGTGGTGCCGTTTATTGCGATTCAAATCCTGGTACTGGCGTCACTGTTGGTCTTCCCTCAATTTTACGGAATGTGATCACTCGATTACAGTTGATTAACAACTCCTGCTAAAGTGGAGGCCACCCAAATCGGGTGGCCTTTGTGTTAAATGGGGAGAAGGAATGCCGTTACAAGCCAAGCTGATTTTGCTTAGCCTTGTGCCTTTGCTTCTGGTGACGGCCATCACCAGTTGGATTTCAATTCATCAGGCGAAAACCCTAGGTGAGCAAGAAATTGAGATTTTTGAGAGTGGCTTAATCAAGTCAAAAGAGTCGGCGCTGAAAGACAGCGTCGATCTCGCGTTTGACGCGATCGCCTACATCTATAATGACCCTCATTTGCCGGAAGAGGTGGCCAAACAAGAGGTCAAATCTATCCTCAATAAACTCCGCTATGGCAAAGACAAAGATGGCTATTTTTTTGCCTATGATGGCGAAGGGACCAACTTAGTCCACCCTGTGATGCCCCATCTTGTAGGCGAAAACCTTTACGATCTGCAAGATGAAAACGGCGACCACTTGATTGCCTCTTTGTTGATGCAAGCGCGCAGCGGCGGCGGTTACCACCGCTATTTGTGGCAAAAACCGTCGACGGGGGAAAATGTCCCCAAGCTTAGCTACGCGGCTTGGCTGGATCGCTGGCAATGGATGATCGGCACTGGGGTGTACATCGAAGACATTACCCAAGAAGTGGCCAACTTGCGCTCTGAAGTGAACAAAAACATCGAAACGACCTTTTTCTCTGTGATCGTCATTGTGGTGGTCACGGTCGCGGTGATTGTTGTCATCACCTTGGCAGTCAATCTTCACGAGCACCGTTTGGCGGATAAAAGTTTGAAGGAGCTGGCACATAAAACGGTGATGTTTCAAGAGGATGAGAAGAAGCATCTTGCCCGAGAATTGCACGATGGCATCAACCAACTGTTGGTCTCTAGCAAGTGCCATCTTGAGCTGCTCGGTAATAAACTTGATGACGCCGTCCTTCAGCAATACGTCACTCAGTCGCAAAATTCGCTGCTGACGGCGATCAACGAGGTCAGACACATTTCTCACCAATTGCGCCCGAGCGCATTAGATGACATCGGCCTTGAGGCTGCGCTGAAAACCCTGCTGCACGATTTCAAACTGCACTCGGGGATTGATGTTGAAGCGTCGATCCACACAGAGAAAGGCAAGCTAAAATCAGAAGTGGCAACGACCTTGTATCGTATTGCTCAGGAGTCTTTGACCAACATCGAGAAACATGCACAGGCGAAAAACGTCACCTTAATATTGCAGCAGATGGGCAGCATGCTGCAATTGATCATTAGAGATGATGGCGTCGGGTTTGATGTGACGTCCGCGTTGAGAAAAAATGGTATTGGACTGAGGAATATGCGCGAACGCGTAGAATTTATTGGTGGAGAGATTGAAATCGAGAGTGACGCCGGGCTGGGTACTGAAATTACCGTCTTACTCGAACTGGAAGGATTAGTGTATGGATAAACCAATTGAAGTGGTGATCGTGGACGATCACCAAGTGGTGCTGGATGGATTCATCGCACGGTTAAAACAAGAGCCAGAGATTCGAGTAGTAGGCTGTGCTAGTAATGGTTTAGAAGCGATTGATGTGGTCAAGGCACTGAATCCAGATGTGGTTTTAATGGATGTCAGTATGCCGTTGATGAACGGCATTGATGCGACCCGCCTTATCAAAGAAGAAATGCCCGAGGTCAAAGTGCTGATGTTAACCATGCACGATAACCGCGAATATATCATGAAGGTGATGCAGGCTGGGGCGGTCGGCTACATGCTCAAAGAGATTTGTGCCACACGTATGGTGCAGGCCATCAAAACCGTCTATCAAGGCTCAACCTACTTCTGTGAATCAGTAACGCAAACCCTCTTTTCCCAAGAGGTGATTCCCGCCGCGCAAAAGCCCAATCCATTGAGTCGCCGAGAAGAAGCGGTGCTTAAGTTGGTGGCACAAGGCAACAGCAGCAAAAAGATCGCGGCGCTGCTCAATATCAGTTTTCGAACCGTTGAGACCCACCGTCAAAACATCAAACATAAGCTCGATTTGCACAGTACCGCAGAATTGGCCAAGTATGCCGTTGAACACGGATTAGACGTTTAACGACCCTAATTAATCGTTACGACAAAAAGTCGCAATTGCCGATTGCATTACCACTTCGGTATAAGGCGTTTTCCTATTAATTCATGGAGCGCCAACGGCTGATGAACGCGCTAATCGATGCACTTTTTACACACGGTTACTATATTTGGGATGATTTTCTTTCAGAACACGAAGTGGCGGAGCTTCGTGATTGCCTACCGGACACCTGGAAAAAAGCACGCATTGGCCGCAATGAAGAGACGGTTCGCGCTGCCTCGATTCGAAGCGACAAAATTCACTGGTTGTCTCCTGCGATGGGCGAACCTGTTCAGGCTTACCTAGACAAGATGGAGCGTATTCGTCTGGCGGCCAACCAGCACTTTTTCCTCGGCCTCTTTGAATATGAAGCGCACTTTGCTAAGTATGAGCGCGGTGACTTTTATCAAAAGCATCTCGACAGCTTTAAAGGCAATGAAAACCGCCGCTTAACGACGGTGTTTTACATGAATGAAGAGTGGCATGAAGCCGACCAAGGCGAGTTAGTGATTTACGATCTCAACGATCAAATGATTGAGAAGGTCGCGCCGAAAGCGGGTCGCTTGCTGGTGTTTTTCTCTGAGCAATTTCCTCATGAGGTACTGCCCACCCAAGCGGAACGATACAGTATCGCTGGGTGGTTTCGAGTCAACGGCGTGCAGGGCAACCAGCTCGATATTGCGCGCTAACGCTACGGCCTCCGCGAGCGCCCTCAAAGGCAAAAGTGACAGTTTTCTCGGGTTAGACCGTACATGCCGGCACGACTCGCCAGGTGCTTATTGCCTTCTCTTAGTCCCATTTTATAGCCATCTAACAATCGGTCTTGACGCATGGTGAGGCGATTCACTTTAAACGTCTCATCAGGTGCGATGACTCTAATCTGCGTGCCTTTCGGTGGATTGCGGATAAAGTCGAGCGAGCGGTTGTAGTTCTCTGCTCTCACGGCCATCGCGTTGGCGATGGCGGGATATTTGGCCAGCAATCGCCTCATTAGCCAAGGATGTTTTGCTTTTGGCATTCGATAGCTCAGCGGGTGTGACAGAATCACAGTGATCTCTCTGGCGCCGCGTCGGTGCGCCTCTGCGACAGGGATCGAATCGGACACGCCGCCGTCTGTGTAGCAATTGCCAGAAAAGCAGGGCGTATGTTTGTACGCAATAGGCAGAGCGCAGGTCGCCTCAATCACTTGCTCTAAGTTATGCGGTTTGACCTGATAATAGTCCGCTTCTCCGCTATCAATATTGGTCGCGGCTGCAATCAGCGGCATGTTACCAAACATCATGGTTTCATTGATCGGATAACGACGGTTTGATTCGCGGATAAGCCAGCCGACATCGACCAAATTCCCCCCCTTTAAAAAGCGTCTCGGATCGTAAAAGCGACGGTCGGTGGCGAGTTGGGTGATGACATTAAAGCTTCGCTCGGGCTGTTTAGACAAGTAACCGATGAGATTGGTGGAGCCAGCCGACACACCAAGCGTAAAGTCGTAAGGGTAGTAGTCTTGGTGGATAAACGTATCCAATACGCCTGCGGTGAAGATTCCGCGCATCGCGCCGCCTTCCACAACCAGTGCTTTCATGCTTTCTCTCAACTCATTTCATTAAACAGGTCTTACCAGATTACGTAAATGGGTCGGTGTTGGTAAATCGTTTATGCAAATTGCTGGGATAGGTCAAATCGAACAACTGGATCAATTGTTTTAAACTATTAAAGCAATAGATTTAAACGGTTTTACCTATTTACTCTGTGGCGATACATTAAACCCATCACGACAACGCACCGTATAAAAAAGGGCGTAAGTCATTCTCAAACACCTGAGTTTTTTAATTACTTAAGTGGTTAGACACGTTGTTTTAGAGGGCAAAACTATGACATCACAAATTAATCTTATTGGTCTAGATAAAGACAAAGCACAGCAACTCGCCGTTGAGCTCAACGATCTTCTTGCACACTATCAAGTGCTTTACATGAATACCCGTGGTTACCACTGGAACATCAAAGGTCAGCAGTTTTTTGAGCTGCATGTGAAATTTGAAGAGATCTACACTGATCTGCAAACCAAAATCGATGAATTGGCAGAGCGAATCTTGACGCTGGGTTTCACGCCAGACCACAGCTTCACCCAATACCTTGAAGGCAGTACGATTCAAGAGCACAAAAACGCGACACAAGGGAGTGAGTGTGTCAAAGGTTTGGTTGACGGCTTCAGTGTGCTCCTGAGTAAACAACGCACGATCCTAGAGCAATCGGGTGACGCTGCGGATGAGGGCACGGCGGCACTGATGGGAGATTACATCCGTGAACAAGAGAAACTGCTATGGATGCTAAACGCGTATTTGCAGTAATGGCACGGCTTTTACCCACCTATTGATGGGGCGCCGAGAAAAAACACTGAGGATATAACCAGTAAAATTTGACGGTTGATGATCATCGACTATACTGTATGTATAAACAGTCAAGGAGGTGGAATATGATATGGGAAACCATTGAACGCGTTAACCGCCTACGTCAAAAGGCGTTGTCAGACCCGGAGTTCATTCAATCAGCGAAGGAGCATGAGCAAGCCATTCGTCATCAAGATGAAAGCTATGAAGCTCGCGCCAAACGGAGCAAGAAATTGAAAGATAGAACTTTGGCCGATATTTACAAGCAAGTCGACTTTGCACCGGATCCCGAAGGTCGGCAACATTAAAGCCTTGCTCCAATCGTCATTTTTCTGTTTAACCTAACTCTAAGCAGCCCACTCGGGCTGCTTTTTCGTTCAGGCTTTTTCGTTTTGGTAAGATGGGTGGCAAAAAAAGAAGGTCGCATCACGCGACCCAATCACAGGAAGTCAACAATGTCAGTCGACAAAGCATATCAACATGGAGTTTTCTCATCCCTAGACAACTTACTTCTAAAGTTTAGTTGAAGATGTGGGAATGAACAGAGTGTGAATTGAATTAATGCTAAGTGGAAAACGAGAGCAGACGCGGCTTAGCGTAGACAGGGCGGGTGGTTATGGGTGCGGCAAGGTCTCATAAATCAAGGGTAAAGGTTCCTATTTATCTGCCGATAACTATACTAGTTAGAGTGGGTTAAGGCCGAAATAGGAGCCAGCCATGAACGACATGGAACAAAAAAGACAATACTATCGCTTAAAATATCCTCGCCGAGCGAGACCAAGTGTGCGCTTTTCTGATGAGCGTTTTCACGTCACTGAGGTCTCGGAAGGGGGGATTCGTGTCGTGATGAATAATTTTACCTCGGTATATAAGGGACTATCGCTTGCCGGTATTCTGGATCTACACTGCGACAACCAAGTAGCCATTGAGGGAGCCGTGCTGCGTATTGATGGTGGAGAGGTCGTCCTTAAACTGAAAAAAGGGCCGACATTTAAACATATGGTGCAAGAGCAGCGTCACATCAAAAATACCTATCCTACCTATTTTGAGCGTTTAAAAACCATCGAAGCGGCGTGATGGTTTCACGCGTTACTCACCGTGTCGCCACCCTGTTAAAGCGTCGTTATTTCGTTAGGTGATGGCTATACACCCCACGCGTTCGCTGCTAATGTCTAGCCACGAGAACGCAAAACCTTTGGAGTGCGACATTGCACGGATTGCCTCAAGATCCCCATTCTCTTTTTGATGTGCCTCACGAGCGCCGAACGCGCACCTCTGATGTCATCCTCGCGTTAGCAGAACAAGCCAGTCAATCGACCATTACCTTGCGTAGCTTGACGCAACGCTTTGGCGATCGCACCTTCGGCTTGTTTTTGGTGCAGATGGCCATTTTTAGCATCGTGCCGTTTGTCTCTCTGTTTGCAGGGCTCATCATCATCGTGTTGGGCTTACAGATGGTGGCAGGGCGACGTCGTGCTTGGCTTCCAGATTGGATTCTTGATCGTGCGATGCCCGCCGCTGCGGTCAAAAAAGCACTGTTAACCTTTGAGCCTAAAGTGCGAGCGATAGAGCGCTATATCCGCCCACGATGGCGATTTACCGAAGCGCCCATTGTCGATCGATTGAACGGCAGTATTGTGGCTGTATTAGGAGTGATTATTGCGATCCCGGTACCCTTGGCGAATTTGGCGCCTGCCCTGGTGGTGATCTTTATGGGGCTGGGTTTGCTTGAGCGTGATGGCTTAGTGCAAATGGTTGCCTTACTTCTCGGGCTACTGGCGATGACGACCATGGGGTATTGGCTATTTATTCATTAATGCCAGAATGAGAGAAACGCATCACACGAATCTATTGACACTGTTTGATAATCAAACTAAATTGACAGTCAAATAGTTTGAAGGTCAAAGTAATATGCGGTCATCATCTTGCCAATCTCACGGTTTTTCCAGCCACAATCATCAAGGGGAAACCCGCACTTTCTATGTCTTACTGCTGACGGTCGTCACCATGGTGGTGGAAATCGTTGCAGGGACAGTCTATGGCTCGATGGCTTTGCTGGCGGACGGATGGCACATGGGTACTCATGCCGCCGCATTTTGCATCACGCTATTTGCCTATCGCTATGCGAAAAGGCATGCCAATAGTGGTCGTTTCTCGTTTGGTACCGGTAAGGTCGGCGTGCTCGGTGGTTACACTAGCGCCATTGCTCTGGGCATTGTTGCGCTACTGATGGTAGTGGAATCGGTTCATCGCTTGATCAATCCTCAACCGATTCAGTTTAATGAGGCAATCTTGGTCGCGGTAATAGGTTTAGTGGTCAATCTTGCCAGTATGGTGTTGTTGGGCGATCATCATCACGACCATCACGACCATCACGACCATCACGACCATCACGACCATCACGACCATCATCATGACCACAATTTGCGCGCCGCCTACTTACACGTGTTGACCGACGCCTTGACCTCTATTCTTGCCATTGTGGCGCTGCTGTTTGGTAAATTCTATGGTTGGCATTGGCTTGATGCCTTGATGGGTATCGTCGGAGCCTTGGTGATCACCAAATGGACGCTCTCCTTGATTCATCAAACTAGCCCAATCTTACTTGATGGAAGCATCGATGATCACTACCTGGATGAGGTGGAGTCAGAGCTGGTGCGTCACGGTGAAGTGGTGGACTTACATGTTTGGAAAATCAGTGGCCATCATCACAGTGCCGCGATCACACTCAGGGTCTCTAACGGGCAGACGGCTGAAGAGATCAAGCAGCATTTAGAGAAGTTTGATAAGATTCATCACCTAACGTTAGAAGTACAGTATGAGCCGCAATGAACACGTTATCGCAACTCAATCACGCACTGACTGAATTTTATGACAAACTGTCATCTTGGGAGCAGTCGGTCGTCAAAGAGACGGGGTATAGCTTAGCCCAAGTGCATACCATTGAAACCTTGGGGGTTAATGGGCCCTTGCGCATGAAAGAACTGGCGCAAAAACTTGGAATCACAACGGGGACGCTAACCGTGCAAATCGATAAGTTGGTCAACGCAGATCTGATTGAGCGATGCCCGCACCCTGACGACCGCCGAGCGATTGTGGTTCGTTTGACCGAGCAAGGGCAAGAGATTCATCAGCGCCACAATCAGCTTCATCTTGAATTGGTGAACGAATTGACTCAAGGACTCGAGGCCCAACAAATTGAGACGTTGCTTCAGTGCGTTAATGCGATGAATGATCAGTTTTGAACGCTGAGCGACGGTGAAGATTGCGCCATAAGCCTCGTCCTATAGAAGGTTTCTATGTAGTGGTCAACTAAAATTGGCCACTTCGGGAATCGGCTTGGGTGCCTCTTCGAGGTCGGTTTTATCGCTGCACACAGTGCCCTATCGGAATCCGGGTTTGCTGGCAGCCGTTAATTTTGGTGATGGTTTGCACTGGAACCGCATCCCATTAGGTTTTGCTATCAAGAGGCTCGGAGGCTAGGGCCATATTCCCATCCAAACAGCGGATAAAGACAGTCGGCGCGAACGGCGTTGTCAAATAAGCCGTTTTTGATCATCAAGAGAAAAATCAGTTCAATGTTGGTGGAACCGCGATTAAGCAGGTTGAGTGATTTAGGCAGCAAACGCTCAAGCATGAACTTAACCTGTTTATAGCCGCCGATTTGACCATTGTGAAGGAACATCCAATGATCGACGATAAAAGGATGACAATTGGGTCAAAAAATGATCCCAGAGTATCGTGACTCTGGACTCATTTTTAAGTCTACGGTTGTGTAACCAGACTAAACTTTGAAGTTGCCCACGAGATCGTTAACGTGCTCTCCGGAAACAGCCAATGAAGAACTTATTTTCTCAGCACGTTGTAAATCAGCACTTAGCTCTTCAACGATGTGCTGAATCGCGACGAGGTTTTGATTAATATCTTCCGCAACGGCGCTTTGCTCCTCAGCGGCGGCGGCGGTTTGTATCCCCATATCATGAATCGTGCGGACTGACGTTTCAATGCCACCCAAGCGTTGCTGGATTACAGAAGAATCTTGTACCGTTTTTTCTCCACGTTGCTGGCTGGCGGACATTGTTGAGACCGCTTTTTTAACGCCATTTTGTAGCGCTCTGAGCATCTCATTAATCTCTTCTGTACTCGATTGCGTTCGACTCGCCAATGAACGGACTTCGTCTGCCACGACAGCAAAACCACGACCTTGTTCGCCTGCTCGCGCCGCTTCGATAGCTGCGTTCAGTGCCAACAAGTTGGTTTGTTCTGCGATGCCGCCAATCACTTCTATCACACTGGTGATTTGATGGGTTTGATCGCTCAAAGACTCAATGGCATCAGAGGCAATATTCACCTCAGCAACTAATTCGTTGATGCTCCTCATCGCTTCAGCCACCTCTTGCTGGGCATCTTGAATTTGTTGATTTGCTTCGTTTATCGAGTCAGAGGTAAGGTTAGTGTTGTTCGCGACTTCACGAGAGGTCGCGGCCATTTCCGTTACTGCCGTGACGACTTTTTCCGTTTCTTGACTGTGATGTTGCATTGTTTGGCTCGACTTTGAGGTATGAGCATCTAAATCGTGGGCTGCTTGCATCACGGAAACAGAACTGTTTTGAATATCTTTAATTAATGGCTGCATTTTATCCATAAAGGTGTTGAACGCTTGACCTAGCTGAGCAACCTCATCGTGTCCTTTCGTTTCCAAACGACGGGTTAAATCACCACCCCCCTGTGCTACGTCATGAAGTCGTTGAGCCATATTGGTCAGTGGTAACAAGCTTTTGCTTACAACCAAACTGATAATAATAATAGTGATAATAAGACCTAACACTGAAACCATAACGGCAAAGCCGATATCCGACATTATGTTTGCTTCACGTTCGACACGATATTGAGCCACGAGCTGATCGACGTCGTCGATATAAATCCCTGTACCCAATACCCAGTCCCATTTGGGTAGGTGCTCCGCGTAACCTAATTTTGGTGCTTGTGCATCAATGGATGGCTTATGCCAAGAGAAGTAAAGAAAGCCGTCACCTTTTTGAGATGCGTCGATAAGTCCAGCAATGACGGGGACGCCATTATCATCTTTTAAATCATAGAGATTCTTGCCTTCTAACGATGGCTTGATGGCGTGCATCGTGTTAACGCCTTGGGAGTTGTAGGCGAAGAAGTAACCATCATCCGCAAAACGCATACTTTCAAGAATGTGTTTTGCTTGCGGAATATTTTCACCATTTTTATCACTCTCATAGAGAGATTGAATTGCCGTGCGCCCCATCAATAGATACGCTTTTAGCTCATCTTGACGAGACTCAATGAGTTCCTGACGATACAGTTTGGATTGCTCCTCAAGATCTCGGACGCCATTCCAATAGAAGATCCCAGTTACTAAAACGGTAATCAGTACGAGGGGAATAATAGTAATTGACAGCAATTTCCCGCGACTTTTTAAATGCATAACCATGCTCCACATTATTTTTTGATGCTGGCTTGAGATGTAGGGGGGAACCAGCGTTATTGTTGTAATTCGTTTGTTAATGTAGCGATTATTTTTCTGATGGTATATGAGAGAGTAAGCAAAGCTTTGCAGGGCTCACAAACCGCTATCCGGATCGGGCAATTGCAACGTATTGAGTATCTCCTCATAGCGTCCGGAGCGATGCAGTTGCTCAAGCCCTTGATTGAACTTTTCAACTATGAGCCTGCTTTGGGGATGCCGTTTTGAAATCATCAGGTGGTAACGACGCTCTTCAGTCGGAAAACGAGATTTGGAAATTCGAGTCATTTCTTCACCATCGAGCAGGGCCTGCATGAAGTAGCGACCCACGTGCTCTTCTAAAGAGATCACTTCGATGCGTCTATACAGTAGCCGTCTGAATAAATCTTCGTAGGTGCCCACTCGCTCGATGGTTAGACGCTGCTCTGCCTCCATTTTCTCTAATAACGGATAGCTAACATGCATCGGTGCCCCAAGGATCGTACCTTCCAACGCTTCCATATTGGGATAGCTTTCTTGGTAACCGTCGAGAAAATAGAGGTAGTCATGGCTCTCAATGATTGGGTCACTGAAGACAAAGTCATCATCACGCTGAAGTGTCCAAATCCAAGGAAATGTGCCTATCCATATGTTGTTCATTACTTGAGTTTGTTTGTAGGCTCTCGGCCACGGGAAAAAGGCGAACGTCACCTCTATATCTACTTGCGCAAAGGCTTCTGTGACGATTTGACTGGCGATACCGTGATGTTGAAGAGACTCTGAGGTATAAGGCGGAAACTCACCAATGGCGAGGGCAACTTCTCGTATCGAGTCGTGCGCGTAGACAGAAGGAGTGAGCAGCAACCCACATAGCCAAACCCATTGCCAACCTCTCAACATGGTTTCCCTCCGTGACGTGTTGTCCTCTGCCCACAGAGCGGAATATAAGTGGGACTAGGTTCATATCAATAAGCGTAGAGCAATACTACGCTTTGCATATGATACGTCAATAATGAGGAGCGAAAAGTGGTAATGAGAGTTGACCGTAAAGCGGGAAAATAAAACGAGCTAGCCAAAAGAGGGCTAGCTCGTTGACCTGTGGATAGTACAACGCACAGTATCGTCAAATGGCTAGTTGTCTTTGGTTGTCTACCAAGACGATGCAACCATAGCATAAAAGATATAATAATACATGTGACATTTTTTCTCTGAATGTGACAAGTCAGGAGCGACGAAGTGTTTGATCGGCTTCAATATCCTGAATGAACCCTAAACGAAGCCGCCTTTTCACGCTGTCATCAAACTGGGTGTGGATCCAAGTCGTAACGAGTTCCGCTGCTTTGACTCTGTCGGTCGTTAATGCACCAAGAGCGAGTATGTTGGTATCGTTATGCTCACGGGACTGCTTGACCGTGTAGCCATCACTGCCCAAGACTGCGCGAATACCATTGACCTTGTTCGCGCAAATAGACATGCCCACTCCCGTACCACAGATGAGAATGCCAAAACGAGCGTCACCTTGCTTTACATACTGGCATGCTTCAACGGCATAAAAAGCCGAATGGGTGATTTCCTTAGTATCGCTGCCAAGATCAATGACTTCATGACCTAATTGAGAGAGATGCGCGACGAGATGACGTTTTAAATCGACCCCATTGTGATCGTTGGCGATGACCAGTTTCATGCTTGCTCCTGCGTTAATACGTTGTCGAGACAGTGCTTGGCGAAGCGCGGCAGTATACTCGTCGCTAGCGGTGTTTGACAGGTCTTGGTTTGCAGGTCACTGCAGAGTTTATCGCCCAGTTGTGTGTTTAAGTCTGCGATCATGTCGTTCATGATAGCGGCAGAAAACTCAGGATGAAATTGTACGCCCCAGGTGTTGTCGCCCACGCGAAAAGCATGGTGAGGATCCATTTTGCTGGCGGCAAGTCGGTGAGCACCAACAGGCAGTGTGAGCACCGATTGGTAGTGGATGGCTTGAGCAGGAAAGGTATCCGGTAGGGAAGAAAAGATTGGATCGTGCTCTGGGTGTTTAGATATTTCCACCGTGCCTAGCTCCAATCCTTGGGGATTAACATCCACCTTGCCACCCAGAGCATGGGCGATCAGCTGATGGCCAAAACAGATACCGAGCATCGGTATGTGCTGCTGATGCAGCGCTCGAATATGCTGACTCAGTGATGTCATCCATGCCGTCTGCTCGGTCACCATCGACAACGATCCCATAATGATCATACCCGCTAATTCATCATAAGGTGGAAAGAGGCCGTGGATACCATCATGAAAGCGAATGGGCAGGGGTGTGGTTCCAATCGCCTCTTGAGCCCAAAGTTCAAAATCACCATATTTTTCGAGCTGATTTTGGGGCGCAGAACCGACGTTGACGATAAGCAGTGATTTCATAGTGGTGGACTCTCTTCCTTGGTCATGGATGTAATCTAGAGAATTTACTGGTTAGACGCAATGTCTTGCTGGTGACTACTGAAACCACTGGCGCAGCTTACCAACCCGTTGAATGATCAAAGCGTCTATGGCCAACACAACCAAGATGGTCATCCCGCCGAGCGGAAAGAGTAGCCCAATGATGAACAGTGTCACTAGCCCAACCTTCCAAACTCGATCACTTTGAAAGGTTGGTGGTACACCTAATCGAGCGCGTTGAGGGCGGCGTATCCACCACATCATCGTGCCTGAAACACAGAGAAACAGCGTAATAAGGCAAAACAAAACATTGAATACCTTGTTCCACAACCCGACATCGCCTTGATGAAGTGACACACTAGCTGCCATCCATTTGGCAAATATGGTGTAGTCTTGCCACGTTACATCGAGAACGGGCGTCCCGGAGTATTGATCGAGATGGAGTGTCCGGTCTTGGCGAGGGTCAAAATTGTCGCCATTCATCGAATTGGCAGCAATCGTGTAAACGCCTTTTTCACTAAGTGGCAGATAAACATGGTAGCGAGTAAAGCCGAGTTGATGTGCCTGCTCGACCACCTCGTCGAGCGTAATACTACCAAGATGAGAGTGTGTCGCCGCTGGCATCTGGGTGGTCATATTGGTGTGATCGTGGGTTGGACCCTCCTCAGATTGAGGAAGTGGGGTTTGTTCAAGATTCCACGGCATCTGTTTGTGGCCAGTTGGGTTTAAGTCTTGATGCGTAAGCTGAGAATTCGGCTTTTCTCCCCATGTGTAGTAGGTGGGAAAGGTGTTCCAAGCTTGCGTTAATTTGGCGCCCCAAATCCCAGTCCAGGCGAGACCTGAAATTAAGAAAAACAGCAACACAAGTGACAACACACCGCCCAAGTTGGCATGTAAGTCACGTAACAAGACTCGACGGCCTTGACCCAAGCGAAGCGTTAGAAAACCGGCTCGTCTTGCATGATCATTTGGCCACCACAAGGCCACGCCCGTCACAACCAATAAGATGCCTAAGCTAGCAGCGATCTCTAGCAGTCGATCGCCGACGTCACCGATCAGCAGGTTTGCATGTATGCGGTTTGCCCATTGGTACACGCTCCGGTTGCGTTCAATCGTACCTTGCAGTGTGCCTGAGTATGGATTCACTGCGACTATTAATGAGCGACCATCTTGTGTTTCAAGCGAATAACGATTGACGGTATCGTCGCTGCGAGCAGGCGAGAATTGGGTGATGGTTGCATCAGGAAAAGCGGCGTTGACGCTGGCCATCTGCTGGGTGAGAGAGGTGGTGTGATGTTCCGGTACAACGGCTAATATTGACTCGTACCTCGCGAATTCGATCTCCTCATCAAACAGCATAATGAGACCGGTGAGCGAGAGTATGATCAAAAATGGGATGACAAAAAGCCCGGCATAAAAATGCCAACGCCAAGTCATAAAGTAGCGTGATTTAATGTGATGAGATTGAGCGCTCTTCGCTTCTAACGAGCTTGACGACATAGCGATTTCCTTTTGGCTGCTTTATTCACAGCGACGACATTGGTGATGGTGGCGTGTACTTGTGTTATATCGGTCTATTGTTTTTATATTGATATTGTTGGCGTATTTAGCACGCGACACACATTGGCGTATGAGCGATAGGATCCGGTAAGACGTGTGCGTTGAGTGAAAATACGTTTTTGAGTAACTCAGGGGTGAAGATATCCTTCGGTGAACCTTGAGAGACGACCTCACCTCGGTGCATCACCACTAAATGGTCGCAGTAGCGGCATGCTTGATTTAGATCGTGCAGCACCACAACCACTGTTTTCCCTTGGTTGTTCATCTCTCTCATCAGCTTCATTAGCTCAATCTGATGGGATAAATCTAAGTAAGTCGTCGGCTCATCCAACATCACGACATCGGTGTCTTGGGCAAGGATCATAGCGATCCAGACACGTTGTCGTTGTCCTCCTGATAAGCTTGAAAGAGGCACAGGCGCGAGGTCTGAAATGCCGGTCTGCTCCATTGCGCGCTGAACCAGCGCTTTATCATGGGCATTGAGTCTGCCCCAATGTGAAAGGTAGGGGGAGCGGCCATATTCAACCAGTCGTTGAACGCTTATCCCTTCGGGACTTTGGAGAGTTTGCGGCAGTAGTGAGAGCCGCTGTGCCAGAGACTTTTCCCCAAACGATGATAAAGTGGTTCCGTCCAGTAATATCTCACCGTGCATGGGTTTGTGTATGCGCGCCAGTGCTTTTAACAGCGTGGATTTTCCACAACCGTTTGGACCAATTAGGGCAGTGATGCGTCCTTTGGGGATCGAAAGGTTCAGATTGTTGATTATCGTGGTGTCGCCGTATCCGACGCTCAGGTTGTGTACTGTAATCATTACCAGCCCTTGTAACGTTGCAACAAATAAATGAAATAAGGCGCACCAATCAAAGAGGTTAAGACACCTGCGGGTAGCTCTATCGGTGGCTGCAGACCGCGGGCCAGTGTGTCAGAGGCAAGAACAAGTGTGCCGCCAATGAGTGCTGCGCCGGGAATCAAGGCTTTATGCTGATGACCAAACAGCATTTTCGCAAGGTGGGGTGCCAACAAGCCGACAAAACTGATGGTACCGCAGATGGATACGCTAAGACTTGCCAAAACGACAGCGCAGAGCAGTGCTCTCCACTGCAGTTTGGTGGGAGTGACACCGAGAGAGGTGGCACTGTCGTCGCCTAAACCGAGAATATCGAGTCGCCAAGCGAGCCAAAATGCATAGGGGACCAACACCACTAATGTGAACCAAATAGTGGGAACGTGTGTCCAGTTCCGACCCCACAAGCTGCCGGTAAGCCAAACCATAGCAGTATTGATTTCCATTGGATGTACCACCATCAAAAAGTCGATCAAGCTGGCAAGGAAAGCGCTGATCGACACGCCAATAAGGGCTAATTTTGTTGGTGTGGGTTGAGTGGTTGTGTTGATGATGTAGATGATTGCCGCAGCGCTTATGCCACCAAACAGTGCAGATAAAGATAACAAGTGATTAGGCGCCTGAGGAAAAAATACCATCAATGCGGTCGCTGCGAGCCCCGCTCCGGCACTGATGCCCATGAGGTCAGGAGAAGCTAATGGATTACGAATGATCCCTTGAACCAAGACACCCGACAACCCCAAGCCCGCGCCGACACCGATCGCTAAAATGACACGAGGCAATCGATATTGGTTAACGACAAAGTCGTACTCTCCCCCGTAGATCAGAGTGTGCGCCACTTGAACAGCGGATAAATGCGTTGCGCCGGCAATTAGGCTGACAGCGATCAAGCTAATCAAGATGGCAGAGAGAGTAAAAAATACAAGTCTGTTCATGAGTCTGAGTGACGAATAGCGAGGTAGATAAAGCAGGGTGTACCAATCAGTGCTGTGATAGCGCCAACGGGCGTTTCTGCGGGAAAAGCGATAGAGCGTGACAAAGCATCTGCCCATGTGACTAGCGCTGCGCCGAGCAGTGCGCAAGCGGGCACTAACACGACGTAGTTACTGCCGACTAAGCGTTTTGCTATGTGTGGAATCAGCAAGCCAACAAATCCAATCGGCCCTGCGACGGCAACACTTGATGCGGTGAGCAATAGGATAGCGATACTCGTGATGGCTTGGGTCCTAGGGATGTGGATACCGAGACTGATCGCTGACTCGTTACCTAGGGCAATAAGGTTTAAGTGACGACTCACCGTTACGGCCATCGTGAGCCCAACTAAGCTGATTGGCCATAGAGTATGCCATTCCTTCCAACCCAAAGAGGAGATGGAACCCGCAAGCCAAGTGATGATCGTATAAGCGTTATCGTCGACAAGTATCACAGAAGCACGCGTGAGACCTATCAGCAAGGCATTAAGCGCAATACCTGCAAGCACCAGTTTTAGGGGATTGGAGCGAGAGCTAAACACGCCACCTAACAACATGGCGGTTGCACCGCTTAGCATACCGCCGATACCTGCTAGCACAATACTGGGAAATTCAGACAGTATAGGTAGGTTGAGGGCACCAAGTGCCATGACGCAAGCCGCACCAGAGTTAATCCCTAGTACAGAAGGAGAGGCGAGTCGATTTCGCGTTATTCCTTGCATCAGCAGTCCAGCAACAGCGAGGTTTGCGCCGATCACCATGCCAGATAAGACGCGAGGGATGCGTATTGTTCGAATGATTTGTTGCTCAATACTCGGTGATGGGCTGGTGCTCATGGAATACCAAAGGTCAATCACGCTGAGAGGGAAACTAGACCACGCGATGACAGAGTAGCTCACTCCACTCAACAAGGTGAGCGAAAAACACAGCCAAACCAACTGCTTAGAAGTCAACATGGGGAGTGACTCCATTCTATTGACGATTGTACGAAGCGCGGAAGTGTAACCGTTATGATAATTACAATCAATTTCATCATTAGATAAATAAAAAATAGTTATAAAAGCTGTATTTTGAGTTGAAATGCTAATGATAATAATTACCATGCGCATATCTTGCCGGCTGACGAGCCAGTCGAGCACGATCACGACAACAAAAAGCGCATAAGCGCGTACATGTAAGGTTTTTATCTCATCTATGAAATTTGCTGCAAATACTATCACTCAATGCTTGGCCCTCTCGCTAGGCGTTACCTCGGTTGCGATGGCACAAGACCGCTCTAGCGACGAGACAGCTGAACTCGACACTATGGTCATCGTCGGTCAACAAAATTCGTATCTCGACCCTAGCGTCAACACCGCGACCAAAACCGATGTGGATCCGTTGGAAACGCCGCATACGGTTAACATCATCAACCAACAATTTCTTCAAGATATCCGCGCCAATACGCTGGATGATGCCTATGGCTATACCACAGGGTTAAGCCGCTCTGGGGTAGACGCAGATAGCTTTACACTCCGAGGTATGCCCGCAGATTTAAATACCATTCAAGTGAATGGCCTGCCTGGATTAGCGTCTCGTTTCGGCTCTCCTACAACGGCGAACGTTGAGCGTGTTGAAATCCTCAAAGGCCCCGCTTCGATACTTTATGGGCAAATACAGCCGGGTGGGCTGGTCAACATCATTACTAAGAAACCGCAAGAGGTTGCTTCCGTTACGTACGACGTATCTGCAAGTAGTTACCTCACAGAGGTCAGTGGCGTTGGCGAGAATAATGGATTTACCGGTACGCTCGATTCGACAGGGCCACTTAACAGCAGCAAAACATGGTTGTATCGAATGATTGTGAGTGGTGAGCAGTCCGACTCGTATCGTCAAGACGTCGATCAGACCAACTATTATCTGTTCCCCAGTTTAACCTATCAACCGTCAACGGCCACAGCGCTCACCTTTGGCTTAGAGCTTCAGTCTGAGCAGCGTGTGGCAGACAACGGACTGGCTGTCCTCAATAACGACATCAAACAGATTGCTTCGCTGGATACCCATTATCAATCAGCGGATGACACAGACGAAGATAAGGGACTTGTGGCGTTCGCCACTTTTAATACCGCATTGACTCGCGCCTTTGATCTTACCCTTGACTGGCGCAGTGTGTGGCATGAAGACTCACGTCATCTCTACGAGACACGTGATGTAAAAGACACGTCACAGTCGGTTACCGTGAGAGATAGAGATCAAGTCAATAAGCGTGAATATCATTTTATTGATGCGAGGAGCACAGGCAGTATTTGGCTTGGCGATATTGAGCATCAACTGCTGATTGGTACCAATATCGGCTTAGAAAAGCGCGATTTTTTGCGTGAAACCTACGCGACGAGCAGTGTAGACTTTTTCGATCCCATCGATATCACAGAGCGTGATGAGAGTGCGTATAACGTGGATCATCGCATTACCGACTACACCAACTACGGTGCTTATCTTCAAGATACTGTCTACCTTACTCCCGACTGGACGCTGATGGCGGGCGTGCGCTACATGCGCCAAGACGTAGACTTCGATTACATCAGTAAGTCAACTCAAGATACTCAATCCACGGATGCATGGGTGTCGCAAGCTGGCGTTGTTTATAAGCTAGCGGCTCGATCATCGCTATACGCGAGTTATGGAGAGAGCTTTAATCCCAATAGTGTTGAAAAGAAAAGCGCCAGTGATGAGGCGTTTGATCCTGAAGAGGGGCGTCAATACGAAATTGGTCTCAAAACCGACTTGATGGGATTGGGCAGCCAATGGACGCTGGCCTATTTTGACATTGAAAAATCGAACGTGGTTGAGAAAAACGACAACGGCGATTATGAATTGCTTGGTGAAGTACGTAGTACAGGGATTGAGACGGAACTGCTAATGCAGCCCGTGGACAACTGGCAAGTCAAGCTTGGTTATGCCTATGTTGATTCAAGAATTGCAGCGAATGCTGATGAGACGATAGAAGGGAATCGCACGCCGATGTCGGCCTACCACGACGCCTATGTTTGGACTAAATATAACTTCCCTTATCAGATTGCGGGCGGTGTCGTGGGAACCACACTCGGCGCGAATTATGAAGGTGCGCGATACACTAGCGAAGATCCGAGCTCGAGAGTGGCGTTGCCTGCTTATGTCACCGTGGATCTCGGTGTTCAATATGAGATGACGGATTACCGAGTATCGCTCAATCTCGCCAACGTATTTGATGAAACGTACTACGTTGGAGGCACGGACAGCCATCGTATTTACGCAGGTGATCCTCGCGAAGTGACACTGAGCTTAACGGGTCAATTCTGATGCGATTGGCCAATATAATGGGTGTGTTGTTTGTACTGTGTGTGAGCACAGTACAAGCAAATGTCAGAGGCACCAATGCAGCGGCGTACCCGCAGCGGATTGTTGTATTGGAGTATTCTTTTGTGGATGCACTGGCGGTGGTGGGAATATCCCCCGTTGGGATTGCCGATGATCATGATCCAGAGCGAATTATTCCTCAAGTGAGAGAACGTATTCAGCCTTGGACATCGGTTGGAATACGGTCTCAACCCAATCTAGAGGTGATTGCCCAATTGAAACCGGATTTGATCATCGCGGATGCGCACCGTCACCGAGTCAGTTTAGATGATCTCAATGCCATCGCGCCAACCTTACTGTTAAAAAGTCGCGGTGAAAGTTACCAAGATAGTTTGAACTCGGCGTTGACCATTGGGCAGGCTGTTGGTAAAGCATCGGAGATGCAAGCAAGGCTCGCTCAACATCGCGCGTTCATTGAGGCCCATCGAGGGCGTTTTCAAGGGCAAGGTAACGTACAGTTCGCTAACGTGAATGATCGAGGGATGTGGTTACATGGCCCTCAGTCCTACACCGGTAGCTTGTTGTCTGAGCTCGGGTTACAACCCGCAATGCCTGAACTGACCGAGAGCCATCTCGTCGAGGCAAATTTTGAGTTGTTGTTGAAAGTCAATCCAGATTGGTTGTTTTTCAGTAAACGCTCGACAACAACGCTACTTGACCAATGGCAAGATAATCCGCTCTTTAGGTTGTTGAATATTAGCGGTAATCAGCAGGCTATCGAGGTTTCTCCGCAGGTGTGGTCGCTTAATCGAGGCATCTTAGCAGCTGAAGCTATCGTCCGTGATCTTGAGAAAGCGATGGCAAAATCACCACAGGATTGAGCCTCGGTGTAGGTTGATTGAGTGTCAGCGATGTGACTCAGTGTCTGTCAACAACAGCCTTCACTATTGGCGAGCACTACGGCATCAGGGCGTCGCGGTTGAGATGCACCTTTTTGAGCGCGGAGGGCATGGTTTTGGACTGCGTGGAGCAAAAGAGCAATCGGTCTCTTGCTAGCCAACGTTGCTGCACAACTACAACTGGTTGTTACAGCACGGCAAGTAAGTCTTCGCCGCTCATCACCAGTGTAGGTTAAGGTTCCTTGTCTTGATGTTTGACTCATTGGCTGAAACAATGGTTTGCATAACAAACAGCGCATGCGTCTACAAAGCCGCTTTGCGCGCGTCAAGGAGTGAATAGTGAAGTATGACGTTGCTATCGTCGGGGCAGGTTCTATGGGCATGGCCGCTGGTTATTTTCTGGCGAAAAAAGGACAGAAAGTCATTTTGTTGGATGCCGGGGATCCTCCCCACCACAATGCCAGCCATCATGGTGAAACCCGAATTATTCGCCACGCGTATGGTGAAGGAGAGGCTTATGTGCCTCTCGCGCTTAGAGCGCAAGACTTGTGGCAGGAGTTGGAGCAAGAATCCAACCAGTCGTTATTTCTTAACACCGGCGTTCTGAATATGGGAGAGCGGGACTCTCCATTTATTCAAACCCTTATTGCCAGTGCCGTTAAGTACCAGTTACCTCTCGATATTCTTGATGCCTCGCAAGTAAGTGAACGCTTCCCCGGCATTACCTTACCAGACAACTATATCGGCTGTTTCGAATCCACATCGGGCGTATTGCGCTGTGAAGCGTGTATTCGCGCCTATCGGACCCTAGCCATTGGGCACGGTGCTGAGCTACTGACTTACCACGGCGTTGATAGTATAGACATCCATGAGTCAGGCGTAACACTCACTTCTGGAGAGACAGTGATCTCTGCTGACCGGTTGATTGTTTCAGCAGGCGCTTGGTCAGCAGAGATACTTCGTCAACTCAATTTGACCTTGCCGATGCAACCGACCAGAAAAACCTTCGCTTGGTTTGAAGCTGAGGAGACAAAGTATGGACAAGATCATTTTCCAGCGTTTTCTTTTGATTCACCAGAAGGCATCTATTACGGTTTCCCGAGTATTGACCAAGCGGGCCTCAAAGTTGGACGTCATGATGGTGGGCAAGCGCAAGATCCTAACTTGGACATAGAGCCTTATGACAGTGTGCATGATAGCCATGATTTGGAGCGTTTCTTAGCCGCAGTGATGCCAGATGTTGGCAATTTAATGTACGGAAAAACATGTATGTACAGTATGACAGAAGATGAGAATTTCATCATCGACAGGCACCCTCAGCATTCTCATGTACTGATTGCGGCGGGCTTTTCTGGTCACGGGTTCAAATTTGCGAGCGTGATAGGGGAGATGTTAAGTGAGCTTGCCTACAATGGGCAGACGCAATACGACATTTCAATGTTTTCACTTGAACGATTCTCGGCGTAGAAACGCATCAGATATCTATCCGCTGCGATGCGGAGCATCACGCTCACCGCGGCAATGGCTCGGGTGAGCGGTGGTGTTTATGGGATCAACACAAACTTACCAAAATGTCGTTTGCGTAAGAACTCCGTCTGTGCGTTGGCAATTTCTTTAAGCGGAAACGTCTTCGCGACTAAAGGTTGAATTTCATTTCGCTCAATGTAACCAATTAAGTTTGCGAAGACAGGTTCATCCCATGCTGTCGTGCCTATTAGTGTGATGTCCTTGAGGTAGAGCTTACGTAAATCTATGTTGACGATAGGTCCTGCGATTGCGCCTGAGGTAGCGATTCTGCCGCCACGTTTGAGCAGCGCTAAATGTTGACCAAATTTGTCGCCGGCGACGTTATCAATCACAACATCAACGCTGTTTTCACCAAGAATGCTTGGTAAGTCTGCGTTTCGGTCGTAGACCTGAGAAACCTTCAGTGCCCGGATGGCAGAATGATTAGCTTTTGAAGCGACCGCGATGACTTTAGCACCACGACGTACTGCTAATTGAACAGCGGCTGAACCTACGCCACCAGAGGCTCCTATTACAAGCACGGTATCAGAGCGCGAAACTTGTGCACGATGCAGCATATTCTCCGCAGTACCATAGGCGCAGGGAATGCTTGCCAGTTCGACGTCACTCCAACTGGATTGAACGGTAAAGACTTCAGTGGCGGGTACTTTGACGTACTGAGCGAAAGCACCATCAAAATCCGAGGCCATCCAGATGTTGTCTAGGCTGTCAAAACCGTGTTTTCGGATGCAGGGACGAACCAAAACGCGTTGGTTGAGCAGTGATTGATTCGTTACATCGAAGGCGTCGACTACAATCCCACATGCATCCGTCCCTTGGATTAATGGAAAAGGTGTGGCGTCGCTCCAACCTCCATCAGACAGTGAGCTAAACTGCTTCTGGTTCGCCATGTCGTCCGTTGAGCCAGTCACGTCTTGTGAATACCAACCCATACGTGTGTTGATTTCTGTGTTGTTTACGCCGGCGGCAAGCACTTTGACCAGTACCTCGCCGGGTTGAAGTGTCGGCATCGGTACATCTTTGTACTCCAATTTGTCCAAACCACCTTGAGCGGTAGTGACGATGGCTTTCATGGTTTTCTCTGGCTCCATAGGTCGCTCCCCTGTTTTTTCTTGCAATGCGATCGATACTTGATATTGTGTGTATAGTGATCACTATACTTTCATCTTGGAGTGTCAATGTCAAAAAGAGACGATGTGCTGAACGCTGCTGAGCAATTGTTTTATCACGAGGGCTTTCATCGAACTGGCGTTGCCAAGATTGCCCAATGCGCGAATACTACCCAGCGTACGTTATATAAGCATTTCCCGAGCAAAGAGGCGTTGATCCTCGCGATTATGAAGGAAAGGGAAGCGCGCTATTGGGCCTGCCTACAAGAAGTGGAGCTGCAAGCAGAGTATTCCTTTAAGGCCTTAGTCCCTTTTCTTGCGTTACGCCATTGGCACAAGCAGCAAGATCACGGTGGTTGTTTTTACCTACATGCTCTGGCTGAGTATCAAGGGAAACATGATGACATCGTAGATTATGTCCGCGATTATAAGCGCCGCCTTAGCGAGGATTTTGACACTAGACTCCAGCAAGATGGCGTATCACGACCTCACCTTTCGGCCTTATTGATGCTCATTTATGAAGGGATCACCGCTTCTTCTGCGTTGGAGTTGCCATCTCACACCTGGGATCAAACCGTCGACCATGTCTTGCAACTCTTGAACGATGCTCGTTAATGGGGCCACCATGAAAATTGAGAAATATTCCGCCTACCTCTTACTTCTGACCACTATGCTTGCCGCTTTAGGATGGATTTTTTCCAAAGAGACAGTGCGCGGCCTTCCTGCATTTGCTTTTATCAGTAGTCGCTTTATCTTGGCGTCTCTGTTTTTGATGCCGTTTTGCTACAAAGCATGGAAGCAGACAGCGTTAGCGGCCTGCGGGAAATCCGCTGGCGTTGGGGTGTTATTGGGTTCGGCACTGTTGTGCTGGATTCACGCGATTGACATCAGTCATGCGCTGGGTCAAGGGGCTTTTATCATGAGTCTCTCCATGCTCTTGGTCCCGCTGACAGCTTGGGTACTGTTTCGCACACGTCCCGAGCGGTGGTTCTGGTTCGCACTTCCGTTTGCAGTGTTGGGTCTTGCGTTATTGGCGCACGATCCTAGTGAGTCTTGGCAGTTGTCACAGGGTCAAATGTGGTTTGGTTGTGCAGCCCTCATGTTGGCCCTTCACTTTAACGTTAACAGTCGAATTGCACGTGAAGTACCAACGTTGCTTCTGACGACCTTGCAGCTTTTTGTCACGGGAGTGATGGCCGGGATTGCCAGTGCTTGGTTCGAGGTTTGGCCAGATACCGTCGATGCGGATATTTGGGCGTGGTTCACAGCGAGCACGTTATTAGCGACCAGCCTTCGATACTTAATGCAGACAACGGCGCAAAAGTACATGGCGACGGCGAGTGCCGCCTTCATCATGATTTTGGAGCCTGTGTGGACTGTGGCGTTAAGTGTCAGCGTGTACGGAGAGAGGCTGACTTTCTCCAACCAAATTGGCTGTGGAATGATTCTGCTGGCGCTAATGGTGTATCGCGCGCCGATGCTTTGGAGAAAATGAGCAACACAAGCGACGTATTGGTGCCAAAGCACTTAACAATGTTTAAGCCGCTATAAGTCCCTTAAGAGAGAAAATGTGGTTGGGGAAGCATGTTGTTTTACTCATCTTGATATTTTTCAAGCTTGTTGTAGAGCGTTTTGACACTGATACCGAGTTTGTTTGCCGACTCAGTTTTATTGCCCTCAGTTTCTTCAAGCGTATTCAAGATAGCAGCTTTCTCTAGCGTTTCCAGTGCAACGCCTGCGGGGACGAGGTTTTCGATGGGGGACCCTGTTTCTAGTGGAGGCGCATCAAACACTAGGTGCTCTTCACCAATGACGTCATCGGCCAGTATGAAAGCGCGCTCTATGGTATGTTTTAGCTCTCTCACATTACCAGGCCACTGGCTAGCGGCGATTTTATCAAGCGCACTGTCAAGAATGGTTTTTACTTGGTTTTCATTTGCATTGCGGTGAGCAATGAAATGCTTCGCTAGGCCGACAATATCATTCCCACGTTCTCTAAGTGGTGGGACGTAAATGGGGAAATGAGAAAGCCTAAAATAGAGATCTTCGCGAAAGAGTTGCTGCTCGATGGCTTCTTTAGGATCACGGTTTGTGGCGGCAATGACACGTACATTCGCGATGTGAACTTTGCTGTCTCCAACGGGACGATACTCTCCTGTTTCAAGGACGCGCAATAACTTAACCTGATGCTCAATCGGCATTTCAGTCACTTCATCAAGAAACAAGGTACCGCCCTGTGCTTGCTTAAATACACCATCATGCGGTTTATTTGCGCCAGTAAACGCCCCTTTTACATGCCCAAATAACTCACTGTCGACGAGCTCTGGGCTAATTGCTCCGCAGTTAATGGCAACGTACGGTTGCTGCTTCCTCTTGCTCGCAAGGTGAATTGTTTGAGCGACCAGCTCCTTACCAGAGCCGCTTTCGCCAACGATAAGGACATTCGCTTCGGTTCGAGCGACGCGACGCAGTGTCCTGTACAGGTCGTGCATTTGCGAAGAGGAGCCGAGCAACAGACCAAACTGGTCTAAGTCGCTGGTGGTAATGGCTTCGCCCTTGGTTTGACTTTGCTGATAGAACTGGCTGATTTCACTCAAAGTTTCATTTAAGACAGACATATTAACCGGCTTTCTATAATGGAAAACGGCGCCTAGATGAGGGAGGGCATCGATGTTGTCATGCGGATCGCCTGAGCTAATCAAAATGATCTCCATCGAGTCGAACAGATCTCGAGTACGAAGACGTTGGTAGTCGTCATGGTTAAGCTGCGTGACTTCAATCAATGCGACATCGGGCTGTTTATTTTCGAGTAGTGTAATCCAATCGTCTGTGTGAGAGCAGAGGGTGACATTAAAATTCGACAGCTCAGAGCTGGAATGAATCATGTCGCTTAATTGAGGATCAGACAACTGGATAAGCAGGTGGGGTAGCGACATAAACGTTGTCCTTTTTACTTTGATAGAGTCAATGTACGCGCATTATTGTATAGGTACAAGGAATGCGAATGTCATCATTCATTCAAATACACGAAAATAACCGAACCAGAAACAATATGAGTTGAGTTCAACGACTTGTGCAGTAAACGATCGCTGGTGAAAGTGAACACTAAAATGTTACATGTGCGGTGTGTAAATAATTCAAAACCTTTCGACTTATGAAAGATGGTATTGCTAGGAAAATAATCTAAATCGTTAACATTCAGATGGTTACGTTTTTGGCGTGAGGTTTGCAACGTGACAGTGGCAAAAGTGAACACTCATTAGCAACGTCAATTATGGAGAGTAACAATGAATAAATTAGCCACAGCGATCGCTTTAACGACATTGATTTCCGTTCCAACAGCCGTATATGCGGAAAATAATTGGCAAGAAGAGGCAAAAGATGCTTGGTTGGATGGGAAGGCAGAAACAACACTACTTCTAAATAGCAACCTCAATTCGTTTGATATCAACACGGATGTTAATGAAGGTGTGGTGACGCTCACAGGTTCTGTTAACAACGATTTGGAAAAGGCCCTCGCACAGGAGCTTGTTTCTGGTCTAGATGGTGTCAAATCGGTAGAAAATAAGCTCACGGTTTCTGAGACGCCTGCCGACGCTACTTCAGAGACACTCGAAGCGATGACAGACACAAAAATCACCGCAATTGTCAAAACCCGCTTACTGTTGGATACCAACGTCAGTGGCAGTGCTATAGAAGTTACCACGCAAGAGCAAGCAGTGACGCTCGCCGGACAAGTGAGTTCTGACGCCGAACACGATCTGGCTATCTTGATTGCCAGCAACACCAATGATGTGACACGCGTTATCGACAAGCTAGAAATTGTTCAATAGAAACGTCATCGCATTCAAATCCCGTACGTTAATGCAATACGTTCCAATAAGGAGTTTGTGATGATTCGTTGGATATTTATTTTCCTGCTGTTGGCGTTGGTTTCTGCACTCTTAGGGTTTACAGGCATTGCAGGTGCTGCAGCCACTATCGCACAACTTATCTTCTATTTGTTTGTTTTGTCTCTGATTGTTTCTTTGGTGATGTACTTTACAAGTAGACGTTAATAAAAATTGATAACTGACATAGGAAGGCGAAATATGAAAAACAATCACTCTATTATGAAATGGGTAATCCCACTGGGATTAATGTTTACCTTAGCGGCTTGCAGTGAAGAAGGCCCGATGGAAAAAGCCGGTGAAAAAATGGATGAGGCCGTACAAGATACTCAAAATGCCATTGAAGACAGCTGTGAGAATATTAAAGAAGAGCTGAAGGCTGAAGATGAAGATTGTTAATCTTTTTCTTAATTTTTAGTAAGCAAAAAGGGAGGGTTAACCTCCCTTTTTTAGTCTAGAATAAATTTATTTCCCTAGAGGGAACGCCCTTACCTATCTTATTATCTTCATCACATGGGAGCTGAACTTAATTAGAGTTGGAGCTGCTTTTCTATTTCATCATTTTCCATCTGCATCGCCGCGACCCAATACGAAATTTGCAGGGTCAATGAACGATCCGTTATCTCTCGCAAATGAGTGCGAAGAGCTATGATCAGTTGGGTATTCGCATGATACATGTGCTGATAGTCATCAAACGATTGGTCATCTTTTGAGTGAGAACGTTGTGCGTGAGCAAGGCGTGACAATACCTGCTGAGACTTCTGTTTGAAAAGCAGCTTGGCGACTCGATTCATTAGCGCTTGCTCTACAACGACAAAGCGATGAGCACTTCTCGTTAATGTATTGTTGGGCCGTTTTTTAAGCAGAGTTAGACTACGGGCATGATGATGGATAATAGAGGTCAGCATATTCTCTAGCGTATGGGTAGTTAACTTCATTGATACCTCTCATGATTCATCAATATTATTTCTCACATTTCAATTTTTAAAAATCATCTGTTTTATTGGTGCAGGTAATATGCCAGTACGAGTTGTTTGTTTAGTGTTGTTCTTTATGGTGATATTTTTATTTGTTCTCTATATGCCATGAAAAATTTACCGACTTTTTGGCTTAACAAAGAAAAAATTACATTAACATTCAACCATGAGAGCATTTAAAGTCATTATTTGATGAGGTGTGGAAATAAGTTTATGGGTGGCACGGTTCTCGCTTGTTCTACTTTGAACTCATTACTCATTGTTAGGAGATTTCCATGGCTACAGCAAAACAAACAACAGCAAAACAAACAACAGCGAAAGAAACAGCAGAGAAATCGAAAGAGCAGTTGGAAGAGGCGTACGAACTCGCAGAAAAAGCGGCGTTCGAAGCCGTTAATGCGATCAAGCAAGAAGCACAACAAAAGTGGGGTGAAAGCAGTCACCAAGCAGAGCAGGTCGCTCATTCAGCGGGCGATGTCATTAAGCAGAGGCCACTGTTGAGTATCGGCTGTGCGTTTTTAGCTGGTTGGGCAGTATCTAAATTGATCAAATAGCACTGAGACAAATACTGAACGATTGATGCGCGCAACAGGCACGTTGCGCGTTTGAATCCACCTGTTTAAACAGCATAACCAGTGAGTAACCGAATGACAAAAGACGAACAACACAGTGACAGTGTAGGTATCGACTCAGAGATGGAGAAAGCGCAGTTGAGCGAGCCTCATCGATCACAGCCTCAGGAGATCTGGGACGACTTGGCTGGCATCGCAGCAGAATCAGAACGCTTGAGCGTCCTCATTCGCTCTTGGCTGCTGTCGAGCGCGAAGCTATTTCGGCTAGAAAGTCAATTGAGTGCAAGAGCGTTGGGATCGGCGCTGCTATGCTCGATCCTATTTGTGCTGTTGTTGGTGCTTTTTATTTTTAGTCTTTCGGTTTCACTCGGCATCATCATTTATTGGTGGACATCCCAACTCCCGCTTGCGGTTTTGACTGCGCTATGTTCACTTGGTTTGAGCCTTATCTTGCTGATATGGCGACAAAATCAGTTACTGAGGCTTGTGGGCTATACACACACTAAACAGCAAATTAAGGAGGGTTGGGATGCGCTCACTCAAGCAGTTGAAAAAGGAAACCGAGCTCACTCGAATGGAGAGTAAAGTGGCACTCAATCAGTGTTTACTGCATTACCGATTATGTCGGCACTTAACGGCTCGTTTCATTGATAGGCACCCTTGTTTTGCCTTTGGTGGAATGGCGCTTTACGGTGCAGCTGTGGCACATCAAGCCATTCTGAGTCCGTCACTTTCGAGGTCCTTCAGTCGACTCGTTGTCCGGTCTGTGTTACCACGCCTCGCGGGGAGTAGATAGTTCGATGAAAAGTCGTATCACCATTTCCATGAGTCTCGTCCTATCGGTACTGCTTGTCGTTGTCACGGTAGTGCCGGCTCTTTACTTTGCGAAAGCGTTTTTGATGCCGCTGGTTGTCAGTAGTTTTATTGCACTAATGTGTAGTCCTTTTATCAACTACGTTGAATCCAAGGGGATGCCTCGAACCTTAGTCGTTGTTCTCGTGCTGTCTTGCTTAGTGGGCGTGTCGTTGGTAGGTTTTTCGGCTATGTCAGAGCCCGTCAAGCAGTGGTGGTCACAACTGCCTGATATCGTAAAAAGTGTCACTCAGGAAGTGAGCGAAGTGGCCAAGACCACAGAACAGCAAACCGGAGAGTCGCTATCGATAGCCGGTGATATGGATGACATGGGTGACAGTACGCTCTTTTCGTTGCTGAAAAGCTTAGCAACGGCAACGCCCGCCATCGTTATTAACGCGATGATGGTGCTGTTTATGGTGTATTTTATGCTTAATCACGGACGTGGTTTATACAGGCAGATGGTACATTGTCTGGATAGCTTTTCGCAGCAAAAACAAGTCGTGGGGTTAGTTAAAGCGTTGCAAAGCGATCTCTCGCGTTATGTCAGTACCATCACTTTGGTCAACGTAGGGTTGGGTGTCGCGGTGGGCTTAGTGTTCTGGATATTAGGGATGACTGACCCCTTTCTTTGGGGGGCATTGGCAGGCATGCTGAATTTTGCCCCTTATGTCGGACCGCTCATTTCAGCCTTAAGTTTTACTCTTGTGGGCTACTTGCAGTTTGATTCCTTGAGCTTAGTGTTGGCGGCGACCTCGCTTTATTTAGTGTTGAACTTAGTTGAGAGCCAATTCGTCACGCCGACGCTGCTCGGCCGACGATTCAATTTGAATCCACTGGTTATCTTCGTATGGTTATCCTTCTGGGGATGGCTCTGGGGGGGGATCGGATTTTTGGTTGCAGTCCCTTTGCTCGTCAGTGTCAACTTGTTGAGAGAGCGTGTCCAATTGGTCGACTGGCCAACACTGAGCCGAGGAGGTGAGCATGAATGAATATGTGGATGAGCTCGATTTGGGTCTGGGAAAGCGTCACCTTGTTGTTCAAAGGCGTTATGACGCCCTCGGGGCAGTCAACGATTTACTCATAGCGATTTGGTTTTTGGTCGGTAGTATTTTTTTCTTAAACGATGCACTTATGTTGGGTGGTACTTGGTTATTTATTGTCGGTAGTGCCCAGTTGCTTATTAAACCGGCTATCAAGCTAACTAACCTTGTGCATGTCAGTCACATCCAGCGCGAATGATGCCTACAAACATTGCTCCGTTCACAGTCATCTTTTTATCCATGAAGTCCGTATATATGAAAAATTGTCGTCGATTCGTTAATCGGTCACATTTCTCATTTATTTATGGTAAGTGTTTGACGATATTAGGCAACCTAACGTATTGACAACTATAATAAGTCTGTTGTGGTCAAGGATGGCACGCAGCGAAAAATGACGTCGAGAGACTGGTTGAACCGTTGATGGAGTACGGAATGAAAGAAAAAGAGATCGAATTGCTGCTAAGCAAAATGAGCCATATTTTCGATATGAGTCGAGATGGTTCATGGTTTATGGGAAGGGATAGAGTGATTCGACACTACAACCAGCACTTTTATAGTCAGTTTGATCTGCCCTCCGATGAGATTACTTTGGAACAGTGGTTGTCATTGGTTCATCCTACCGACAAAGCACTGTTGAGTGAACGTGTGGACGAGCATGAGCAAGGCGACTCTCGCGAAATGGTCACCGAGTACCGCGTGAAAACAAAGAGCAATGGGTACATTTGGCTTGAGGCAACGGGCGTCATTGTTGCCGATGAGGGAGGCAGTTATATGGTCGGCTCTCACCGTGATATCAGTGAACAAAAGTTGCTAAGAGAGTATTTCTATCGTGTCGCCTATCACGATGGGGACACAGGGTTGTACAACAGACTCAAATGGATCGAGGATATCGAACATAATGAGGATGGTGCTGTGCTTATCACTGTGTCTGTGGATAATTTCAAAGATTACGATCGACTTTGGGGTGGCAGCTTCGCGAAAGAAGTCGTTGCGCGGTTAGTCAAATGGGTAAATGAACAACAAAGTGACTACGAAATCTATCGAGTTTCCGAAACCCAATTTGTATTAAGAACGCTATCTGGATTATCTGTTGAGGCATTGACTCTGGCGTTGAAATCATTGCTTGAAGCGTTCAATGACGAGATCTATGTCGATGAGCATCTGCTGACCGATGATGTTGCAGTCGGCGGTTTGTATGAATGCGATTTGGATCGCGATAGCCCATTAAGTCTTCTTTATCAGATTACCGATTATGCGTCTGATAATGGCGGGATCACCGTCTATCAAGGGGATGTGAAAAATGCTATTGACCGCTGGTTTGTTATCAAAGATTCGATTCGATCGGCGATAGAAAATGAAGACATCACCATCGCTGTGCAACCGATTTTTGACAGTGTAACGAATCAAGTCATCAGTTATGAGGCTCTCGCCAGGTGGACACATCATGACTTAGGTTATGTGTCGCCGGTTGAATTTATTCCACTCGCCGAGCAGCGTGGTCTCATTTCTGCATTGGGAAAGCTAGTCTTTAGTAAAGCGTGTGAGTTTGTGCGTCGTTGCCCCATTGATAGTGATAATCGACCTAAGGTCAATATTAATGTGTCGGTGATTCAATTGAGAGATCCAGACTTCGTGACCGATATCGTGTCGATTGCAAATCAATACAAGGTGCCGACTTCGAGGATCGTATTGGAGTTGACGGAGTCTCACATTCTCGATAGTAGTACGGTGTGTCATGACCAAATCTCAAAAGCAAAACAGGCGGGATTTGAGATATCTCTGGATGATTTTGGCGCAGGTTACAGCTCAATCATAAGCTTATTTCGACAACCACTGAATCAAATTAAACTCGATAAAAGCTTAGTTGAAGATTGTCAGCACGATGCGTCCTGCCGAAACTTGGTGACTTATCTGGTTCAGCTATGCAAAGACAAAGGAATGAGCCTTGTCTCTGAGGGGATTGAAAGTGCGGATATGCAAGCTTTTATGCAAGAGTTAGGCGCTTCTCATCTGCAAGGTTTTGGATTGGGTAGGCCTGAACCGATCGAGGCATACCTGCACGAAGAGCCGATTGAAGAACTGAATCAGAGTGTCGAGTGATAGCACACCTCAGTGCAGAGGCTAAAGCTAGGCTATCTCACATCGCTATCACATTGTTTGTCGACAGGTGGGCGTTGGAACCCACCTAGCGATACCTCAGAGTATGCTGCCACTCTGAGAGGTGGTCAATGTGCTCAGGTCCAATCCCACAACAGCCACCAATGACGCTCGCGCCACGTTTCGCCCATACTTTGGCGAGCTGTAAGTACTCTTGCGGTGAAAAGTGTCGCATTTGTTGGAGTGTACCGTTGGCTTGGTGCCCCGATAGAATAGGCGAAAAGCTATTGGCATAAACCCCTAGCGTCATCGTAGTATTATGGGCGTTGATGACCGAAGTCGTGTCGATAAGTGCTTGTTCGATCACTTCGGGAATCGAACAGTTAAAAAACAGACCATCTGCTTGGCGGCTTAGCATTAGAGTCACCGCCTCTTTTACCGACTCACCAGAACGAAGTTTTGCTTCCTCAGTGACTTCATCGATAAGCGTAAAAGCAAAGTGGACGGGCTTGTCGCTGATACTCATTGCCTTTGCTATCACGCGCGCTTCTTCCAAACTTGAAATCGTCTCGACCAGCCAGAGATCAACATAAGGCGCTTGAGCGTGATACAACGCGTGAGTCAAAGCGCCGGCTCTCTCGGCGTCGAACAATTCAGGCCGATATGAGCCAAAGAAAGGCGGAATAGCACCTGCGACAAGAACGTCACGTTTGCTTTCGTCAGCGGCTTGTCGAGCGAGCTTTGCTGCCAACTTGGCCAGCTCGGGCCCTCGTTCTGAAAACAAGGTTTCACCCAGGTGAAACGGTACGCACGCGTAGCTATTTACTGTGATGATTTCAGCGCCTGCATCGATGAAGCTTTCGTGGGCTTGTTTCACGTAATGAGGCGCCTCAATTAGGGCTTGAGCACTCCAAAGTGGTTGAGAAAAAGGTGCGCCAATGCGCTTGAGCTCTCTTCCCATTCCTCCATCAAGAATCGTCAATGTTGTCATTTTTAGCCATCTATACTTCTAAATTTCCTAAGTCCCAATGTAGATCACTTTTTCTTTAGAGTAAAACCCAGCCTTATTCAATTTCATCATGAGCTATGTACAGAAGATGCGCTCAAGTCATTTGGTCGAAGTCACAGATCAACGTTGGCGCCTGGCGTCTAAACATTTTGTTGAATAGTGATTTGTACTGCCACCCAAGATTTAATAGCCGTTTTGCTAGGCTCTGGTTTTGTATGGTGGCCACCTCAACACCTCGATATTGGTAAGGGTGGCTTTGAATGTAGCGAATAAACCGCTTTAACACACCTTGACCACGAACATAGGGGGCAAAATTTACCGAAACAATGGAGAGTCTCTGGCTGCCGAGCGGGCAGTGAACCAAGCAATGTCCGTGTTCATGACTTATGGTGGCGGAAAACTCGGGAAATGGAGTCGTTTGATGAAGTTCTGAGAGCGAGTCGTACTCTTGGCAAAGGTGTTGAAGTAAGTGCTGGGCGTGAGGATCCATAATTAGCCTCCAAGCTGGGTGCTTTGGGTTGCGATGCTTCAGCCGCTATTTTAAAGGTTAATGTAGGAAGAAAAACGGAAAAGAATGGCGAGGTGAATTGCCGCATTTTTTACATCAGCAGAAATGTGCGCTGGTTTTGTGATTCAGAACCAGCGCTACTAATGGAATGCGGGTTATTTGACGAACTTTTTAAAAGGCGCGTCGATCGGTGTATCAGCGAGGTGATTGGTGTAGTTACTCATTACTTTTTGTGCAAGTCCAAGTACGATTTCCAACAGCTGCTGCTGACTATAACCAGCCGCAAAGAATTGTTCGATCTGCGTATCGTCAATCACGCCACGCTGACGCACCATCTGCAGTGTTGTTTCGCGAAGCGTCTCTAGTTTTTGGTTCGCCAGTGGGGTTTGGTTAACCAACGCATCGACAATCTCTTGGTCCACTTTCATTGACGCTGCAATCGCGCTATGAGCTGGTACACAGTAGTGACAGCCATGTTCGACGTTGATGGTTTGCCAAACGACCGTCAATTCTTCTGCGTTGAATGAGGTGCTTTGAAACAGACCATGTAATACCTGATACCCCTCCAGCAGTGCTGGAGATTCAGCCATCACAGCATGAAGGTTGGGTAGCATCCCAAATGCTTTCACTGAGTTTTCGATTAGAGGCTTGGACTCTTTTGGCGCGTTTTCTGCGGTGTATAGTTTAAATTCTGCCATGTTTCATCTCCTGGTAGTGATGTTGATTAAGTTCGACAGAGTCAGCATAGTTGATTTTGAGCGGTCGCTCAATATAAAATTGAGCACATGTTCAAAAATGGTGGTTAATCATGGCGAATACAAAAAAATTTCAACGTGAGGAAGTTGTGAAGGTCGCATCCGATCTATTCTGGAAGAAAGGCTTTCACGCGACGTCTACCCGAGATTTACAAGAGAATGTGAACCTTCGCCCTGGTAGCATCTATGCGACATTCGGTTCTAAAGAAGGCTTGTATTGTGAAGCATTAAAGATGTACGTCGCGAATCTTCAGGCCCAGTTTGAGGATCACTTAGCGCAACATTCAGCGGTTTTGTCCGCGTTAGAAGCGTTTGTTTTAGATGTAGTGATCACGCAGCGCCATACAAATCCCAGTGCCATTTGTATGTTAGTTAAATCGGCCAGTGAGTTTGACGAAGGATTTGATACGCTTCGCTCGCAAACGCAGGGCTTAGCGAATCAATTTGAAGCTTTTCTTGTCACATTGTTCGAACAAGCGATTGCCAACGGTGAGGTAGAAGAGCAAGACCCACTGCACCTTGCACAATGGTTCCAGATCCAGTTCACAGGTCTTAGAGCATACTCACGTCGCAGTGACGACGAAACGTTAAAGGAATTGATCGCAACCATGATGAACGGTTTTCGGCGTGAATGGCCACACAAATAGCTGATTACACGTTTTTCTAAGATTAAACAGGAGTTTTTATGATAGTGATAACAGGAGCGAGCAGCGGTTTAGGTGCGTCATTGGCAAAGCGCTATGCGTTGCAGGGAGAGCGCGTTCTCATTACTGGCCGGAGCAAGCAAAAACTCGAAAGCGTATTGGATGGCATACCGACCACATCAGCCTGTTATGCTTGCGACCTCACTGATCATTTTGAGACAGAGTCGCTGTTTTCAAATATAAAGACGCCGCCTCATACCATTATTCATTGTGCTGGTTCTGGTTACTTTGGAGCGATTGATGATCAAGAGCCCAATAAAATCCGCACACTGATTGATAACAATCTGCACTCGGCGATCAATGTGCTACGAGAGGCCGTGCGTCGGTATCAAGATAAACCGGTGACAATTGTAATGGTGATGTCTACTGCAGCTCTTCAACCGAAAGCCGGTGAATCCACCTATTGTGCGGCAAAGTGGGCAGTGAAAGGTTTGATTGAATCGGTCAGGCTGGAGTTAAAAAGCAAGCCGATGAAGGTGGTCGCTGTCTATCCTGGCGGAATGGATACTGAGTTTTGGCCGACAAGTGGGAAATCGCTAGATACTCATTCGTTCATGCATCCGGACGAGGTAGCAGAGATGATACATAGTGCCTTGCAACAGGTAGGCAATGGATATGTATCAGATATCACGGTTAATCGGATCTAGAGTTAGGAACACCGGTTCACATTAATCTGCTAAACTCTTCGTCCTTTACCTGACTAGGAATCGCTGACAATGAGCCAAGAGCAACCCAATAACCCGTTACATGGTTTAACCCTTGAGAAAATACTTGTACGTTTACAAGAGCACTATGGCTGGGAGGGGTTGGATGCAGAGATTCCAATTAACTGTTTCTATAACAATCCTTCCATCAAATCGTCGCTGAAGTTCTTACGCCGAACTCAATGGGCAAGAGACAAGGTTGAAGCGCTCTATATTGAAACCTTCTGCCAATGAACAAATAAGCTCGTAAAGCTATAGGCTACTCCAACGTTATGCTTGAGAGAGATTGACGCAAGATACGGTTTGAGTGGCCGATGCAGTACTTGAGATACATCAAGTCGACTTTCCAAAATTTGCAGTATCTTGATATGGCACTGGTTGATTATGGAGTAAGCGATGAAAATGTTCAGAATCGAGACCTACACGAACGAAGTGAAAGAAAGTACGGTGAGTGTTCCATTGGCGTTAGCAACGATTGCTATAAAACCGTTCTTAAGCCGCATCATGACCACACAGAAAGACGTGATCTTAGCCGCGTTAGAAGACAAAACTTTTTCAGGTGTGATTTTGGATCTGGATGATCATGCATCGGGTGAACGAGTGATCTTTTCTGTAAGTTGAGCAAGACGTAGTCTACTTATGGAATTTGACCATTGGCTTCAAGAAGCAGTCATTGATGTTTCATCTCTTAAAATGTGCTGCATTGTAGTGGCTTTTAATTCGACCAGAGTGATGTGGTTGTTGAGGGGTGAGATAATTTCGCATCTAACGGTCAAATTAGCGTTATATACCAGTAATCAGAAAGTCGATAGCAGCGATAATTTCGTTTCTAAATGTGCTTAGATCGTTGACTGGGGTCGTGAGGATTTGAGTTGGTACACTAGCCATTTGTTGAGTAAGAATCACAAAGTCACCTTCATCAATATGGATCGTAGGGCACAGATGGCTAGGGGCTTTGTTCTCTAGCCGTTCGATAGGAGTTAAGGGAATGACCAAGCGACTATTTAGTGAATCGAGCAACTCGCTTTGAACATCAACAAAATACGGGTAAGTGCTTGCGGCGCTCTTATCGTTGTTTTTATAAAGTGTAAATTGTGACATTAGAATACTCGGTATGAATCAGAAAATAGTCCGTGTTTTGCAGTTAAGTCGTTACACGCTTCAATTGCTTCGGCGTTTTGTTCTAACCATTCGGCTTTCAATTGTTGCTTTACTTCTTTTTCCAAAGCCTTCTCCATTGTTGCTGATAGGTTGATGTTTAGGCGCTTAGCTTCGGCAAGTAACTCACTGTTTAAACTAAGGTTTGTCGCCTTTTTAGGTGCATGTGTGCTATATATATTTTTCATGAAGTGTTTCCATGCGTATTAATGATGCGCAGTTAGTATAGGTAAAAGCTAGGCATACGACAAATTGTTCAAGAGGGATTCATCCCGCGTGGCATTTTTACTATGCGGTTGTCAGTTTCACATTTGGTTAGGCCATGTGTTTGTTGTTGGAGATACATAGCAATGGAAGTCACTATTGGGAATGATGCCGAGTTGATAAAGAGAGCTCAAACTATCCGCTATCAGGTGTTCACACTTGAGCAACAGATCCCTAAAGAATTAGACCTTGATGGACTAGATGAAGAGTCAATCCACGCGTTAGTTGTGGAACAAGATAAACCCATCGCCACTGCTCGCCTAACAGTGAAACAGGGCAGTACGTGTACTTTGGCTAGGGTAGCGGTCACAAAAGCATATCGAGGGGCTGGAGTTGCCTCAAAAGTTGTCCAGGCTTTGATGGGTTATGCGCAGAGTAATGGTGTTGAGTCTATTGTGATCCACGCTCATAGTTATCTTCGAAATTACTATGAAAGGTTTGGCTTTGAGTTCATCAAAGAAGTGGAGATTGTGGGTGAACATCAGTTAGTTGAAATGCGGCATCAAATAGTAAAGAGGTAGTTGCTCAAAGGAAATCTGATGAAACTCTTACTGGATACCTCTTATTTCTCTACCATCTTGCAGGACTTCTTCAATCTCCGCTCCATCAAGCATTTTTCCTAGTGGCGACTGAGGAGTGATGACAACAACGCGGTCGTTATCGAGTTTGTAGCCACCACATGCAGGTAAAAACCAACACGTCATGTCATCTGAGAGCGTCACTATCGCGCCGAGTTTGATCTCATCTTCTTCGTCAAAATCAACAAGCGGCAGGGACTTAAGGCGATTAATGGTTATATCAAATTCAGCCACACGCTGCGATTGGCCATGTGCTAAGTACGCGGCCTCTAGTCCAACGGTATCGTACTGTGTTTCTGCAACACTTTGTTCATGCGTAGCAAGATCATGGGCGATATCCGCCGCATCTAATGCATTTTGGCGTTGAGTGAAAAGGATCTCTAGGAGCTCGGTGCGCAGTTGTTCTTTGTTCAGCATGGTGTACAAGTGTTTGGGTAGACGCGTTGATAATACTGGATTAGCGATCAGAGTGCGATAGGGGATACAGCAACGATTTTATTTGTTCCAAAAACGGTGAAACCCCGATGTTGGTAGCATCGGGGTTTCGAATTTTTAGAAGTCTCGGTTGGTAAGGCCGATATTCTTTATGCAAAAGGCTGGATTACAATCCGGCTATTCCTTGGTAGGAGGAATTAGATGCGGATGAAGTCCATGTGCTCAACTTTTGGCTTGAAAGCGTGACGTTGAACGTCTTGTGGCTTAACTTTCACTTCAGCGCCGTCGATCACTAGAACGATACCTTCGTAAAACTCAGGCTTGTCCATTTGGTTAACGATGTCATCGTGGTTAAGAACGATCGATACTGGTGCAGCTTCGCCACCGTAAACGATAGCAGGGAATTTACCAGCGTGACGTAGGCGGCGGCTCGCACCTTTACCTAGTTCAGTACGTACTACTGCTTCAAATTTCATAGTAATTACTCTCAAATATGAAAAAATTAACTTCACATCTCGCAATGCGACCTTGCAGATGTGGTGTGCGCTTTAGAGAAATTGGTCGTAACTCTTAAAACGAGCGCGGATACTACCATCCATACCGTTTTCTCGCAATAGATATTCGCCGTGCGCGCGACAATTTCGCCTATTTTGTTTCAACGGCTTAGCGCTTGTGCTTCTTGGTTGCACTCGCACGTTGCATGGTGAGGATGGCTTTCAATCCACCTTGAGCACCCGCTTCTAAGCTCAGTGCGCCGCGATAGCTGTGTGCCATCTCTTGTACAATGTTCAAACCTAGCCCCGAGCCAGGGGTGTGCTCGTCCAAGCGCACGCCGCGTTTTAGCACTTGCTGAATGTGCTCTTTGGCAATTCCGGGGCCATCATCTTCAATCACGATGGAGAGTTGATGTCCGTCGTCGGCTTCGCGTTTTGCCTCATCAGTGATGACATCCACACTGTAGATTCTGATCATGCTGCTGGCCCATTTATAGGCGTTCTCCAAAAGATTACCCAGCATCTCGTCGAGGTCGGTTTGTTCCACGGCAAGCTCAATATCGGAATCCAGTTCATTGATGACGGTTAAGCCCCGGCTGGCGTATATTTTGTCAAACGCGAGTGTGATGGCATCGACGCGCTCGGCGGGATTGGATTTTACCGCGAGAATGTTTTTGGCGCCGGCCATGCGCGCGCGTCCGAGGTGATAATCAATTTGGTGCTGAATTTGATCGATGGCTGGGGTCAGCTTCGCTTGTTCTACCTCCCCCAATTGACGGATTTCATTCTTGAGCACAGACAGCGGCGTTTTTAAGGCATGCGAGAGGTTCCCAGCGTGATGACGGGCGCGTTCGAGAAGCTCTTGATAGTGAAACAGCAGCGCGTTGAGGTCACTGATCACCGGAGCTACATCTTTGGGGTAGGCTTCATCAAGGCGATTTTTTTCGCCACGGCGCAGCTCGGCCAACTCTTTCTTCATCTTGCCCAGTGGGCTTAATGACCACTCTACTTGCAGCATAATGACAGTCAGAAGCCCAAGATAGAGTAAGCCGAGAATCAGCCACAGCTGACCCATCAACTCGGTGACGGTCGCTTCGATGGGCTGTTCATCCATGCCAATCGTCACTTGAATAGGGCCGTTGTAATCGGGGAAATAGAGGGCCGAATCCATGGTGATGAGTTTCTCGCCTTTTGCCCCAAATACAGCGCTTTTGCCTTTGTGTTTTTTTGCGCCTTTGAAGGTCAGTGTCTGATCCCACAGAGAGCGCGAACGCAGCGTGTCGCTATCAGTGCTCGCTTGCCAGTAGAAACCACTATAAGGGCGAGTAAAGCGAGGATCGGATAAGCTCGAAGAGAGCGAGAGTTCACCTCGGTCATTGACGTTAAGCGCACCCGCCATTTCATCCATATAAATAGAGAGCTGATCGCGGCTGTCCTCAACCATATAGTGCAGAACTTGGGTCGGTACAGTCACGCCGGCGGCGATGATCATCGCCGTGAGCCAGATGATAGCGGCAAAGACCAGGCGACTTTTTAGGCTGAGCTTTTTAAGGTTGGCGACTCGGAGCTTAGGCATTGAGCTGGTATCCTAACCCACGCACGGTTTTGATGACGTCAGGCGCGATTTTTTTGCGGATACGGCCAATAAAGACCTCAATGGTGTTGGAATCACGATCAAAATCTTGTTTGTAGATGTGCTCGACCAGTTCGGTGCGAGAGATGACTTTGTCTGGGTTGTGCATAAAGTAGGCGACGACTTTGTATTCTAGCGCCGTTAGTGTGACGGGGGTTTGCTGCCAGAGTACGGTAGAGCTGCGGGTATCGAGGCTCAGGTTACCCACCTGCATGACGGGTGAAGCATTACCAGAGGCTCGGCGAAGCTGGGCGCGCACGCGGGCGATCAACTCGACCATCTCAAACGGTTTGGTGAGGTAATCATCGGCGCCAGCATTCAGTCCTTCTACTCGCTCGCTGAGCGCGTCACGGGCACTGAGTATCACCACTGGGGTATTGATGTTGTTGGCGCGAATGCCACTCAACACCGAAAGCCCATCCAGTTTGGGTAGGCCCAAGTCCAATACAATCGCGTCCCACTCTTCGCTGGTGGCACGATAGAGACCATCCTCACCATCGGCAGACCACTCACTGACCCAATCTGCATCGTCAAAAGACGCTTGAATTTGTTGCCCAAGGCGAAGGTCGTCTTCAATCACCAATATTTTCATTGTAACCGAGGCTCCTTATTCAGTGGGTTTAAGCGCGTCGCGAAAGTGTCGGCCTTTAATTTCCAGCATTTCTAAACTGGCTGCATTGTACTCAACTTTAATGATGTTGTTATTTTGGTTGAGTTTGAGCTCATAAATCCAAATGCCATCATCTTGATCCAATTCAACTTGGATGATTCTACCATGTAAGTCGCGCTCGACCGCTGCGTACATCTCGGAAAAGGGTCGAATGTCGCCATTTTGCACCGCTCTATACACTTCGTCTTGATCGCCATCGAGATCGACGCGGGTTCCCGGGTGGTACTCATCTTGAACTAGGGCGTGGCCGTCTTGCGCCGCACTGGGCAGCGAAAAGAAGACGGCACTAGCAAGAAGAAAGGAAGCCGGTAAAAATTGACTCATACGGGGTGTTCTCAGTGTATTCATCAGTATATTCCTCTGTTCAGAATCAACATGAGCATACACGCAACAAGATGAACCTTGAGTGAATTATCCGCTCAGCTCATCGTCAAAGATTTTATCGCGCATTTTCCAAAAGCGCCCAACCTTACGCGCAATCACAAACTGCGGCGGGCGAAAGCGGTGTTGGTTATCGACCACTTTACTCGGTGATAGGGTATCAAAGGGGCGATGCTTGTCCGCCAAATGCGGACGAACGAAGCGATCTTTGAAGGTCTTTTTCTGTTTAGGCGTGGTGAGAGACCAAAATTCATGCACCTTGGCATCGTTGTCACCCACGTAGCTGACCCGGAGCTGGTTTTTACCTTGACCATCTTTGTGTAGCGAAAAGTCCATCGCCAAGCACTCAAACACTAAAGCATCTTTAAGGTTTAACGCCTCTTTAAGCTTCTTATCTGGGTCGACTAAGGTGGCGTCACACTCATGGCAAATACGCGCGGCAATATCATTATCGGCGCCGCAATCACCGCAGTATTTTGCGCGAAAGCGGTAGTTGCAGTGCTCACGCGCGCCCGTCTCTTCATCGGTAAAATACCCTTGGCACTTACGGCCAAAATGTTCAATTAAAAAGCCATTGCTATCGAGCTTGCCCCAAAAGTTGTTGTTAAAGCCACAAGCCGGACAGGGGATGGTGATGATTTCGCTGTCCGAGTCTGGTTTAGGGTCGCCCACTTCGGGTTGATAGAGATCGTAACTGTTGCCTGCGTAATCAAGTACCAAGCAATCGCTTTTTCCCGGTGATAAACGTAGCCCACGACCGACAATCTGTTGATACAAACTGACCGATTCCGTTGGGCGAAGAATGGCAATCAGATCCACATGCGGCGCATCAAAGCCCGTCGTCAGCACCGAGACATTGACCAGATATTTGATTTGGCGCTGCTTAAAGCGTTCGATGATACTGTCACGCTCCGGAGTAGGCGTATCGCCGATGACCAGCGCGGTGTGATCGCTAGGGAGAAGCAAAAAGATCTCCTGCGCATGTCTCACCGTGGCGGCGAATATCATTACGCCTTGCCTGTGCTCAGCGTGCTGGATGATTTGCTCGACGATTTGTGGCGTAGCGCGCTTGGCATTGTCAATCACCATATCAAGTTCTGACTCTTTATAGCGCCCGGTACTAGCGGGTTTGAGTTGCGAGAAATCATAGCTCAGTACCGGGGCATCGAGCAGCGTGGCAGGTGTTAGAAATCCTTCATCAAGTAAATATTGGATAGGCAGTTCAAAGATGCAATCGCGGAAGAACCTCGGTTCATCGCTGCGCACTAAGCCGCGTGTGTGGTACTGGTAAATCCAACCCATACCCAGGCGATAGGGTGTGGCGGTGAGCCCAAGCACTTTAATGCCCGGGTTAAGCTCGCTCAAGTGGTGAATAACTTTTTGATAACTGGTGTTTTTGTCATCTGGTACGCGGTGGCATTCATCGATCACCAGTAGCGAAAATTGGTGACTGAACGCGTCCAAATTGCGCACAACCGATTGCACTGAGGCAAACACCACTTGCTGATCGGTCTCCTTGCGGCCAAGTCCGGCAGAGAAAATCGCACCCTTTAACCCGTAACCTTCGTACTTGGCGTGGTTTTGTTCAACCAACTCTTTGACGTGTGCCAGCACCAAGACGCGCCCTTTTGCCAAACGCGCTAATTCTGCGATGACTAAGCTTTTCCCTGCACCCGTTGGCAACACAAGCACCGCAGGGGTTTGATTGGCGCGAAAGTAATGGATTACCGCTTTGACGGAGTCTGCTTGGTAGGGTCTGAGGGTGTACATGGCGTCGAACAGCTTGGAAATTTTGAACGATTATACACATCTTGTGTTGCGAAGCGGAGAGGGTGGTTTGATGTGAATTTAATTCACCTTTCACTCTGGGTTAGCTTGGTTCTTATTCATCGATCTGCTTGATATGATGCTTTCAACGAATCAAAAGGGTGACGCATCATGAAGCTTAAGCTTATCGCAGGAATCATGGCTGGAATGCTGGCAGGTCAACAGGCTTACGCGTGTTTGGCTGATGGCGCGGTAGATGGTGCTGTGTTTGCGATTCCTCAAGGCACATTTGAGGTGGCCGTTGCATTTCAACAAGCTCAGCAGCGTGGAGACGTGCAAACTTATGCAAACAGCAACTGGTCGACCGTTCAGTTCATTCTGATGCAAAAACTGCAATCGCACTATCAAGGCGAAGTGTTCGATATCACTCTTTTTGAAGCCTCTGGCCAACATTTCTATCGTTTTGTGGCCGATGGCGATCAGATCAACGTGCTGGCGCATGAAGTACCGAAGTCGGAATATCAAGGCATCATAGTGACCGATATTGACGTGATGACCGCACTAGTCCGCGGACAAATAGACTTTGCTAGCGCCGACAAACTTGGCCTGTTCTTTAACTTAGATACATCACAAGAGTTTACCGCTCTTATGACAAAAGCATTCGCCTAATCCAATTTACTCATATAAATAGAGGTTCGTATGAAACTTTCTACTCTAGCGATGGTGATCACAGCGACCATGTCTGGCGCAGTGTCAGCATCAGCATCACTCCCTACATTTACTCCCGATCAAAAGCCTGCGAGCGCGCATACCGCTGTGTTCCAAAAGGAACTGCGTGAAGCGTTACCTTTTGCTGACCAAGAAGATTGGGAGTTGGCTCGTAAAGGTTTTATCGCACGTGTTGATGACTTAGAGATCAAAGACGCAAAAGGCAACGTAGTGTGGGAACTTGGGAGTTATGATTACCTGTTGCAAGGTAAAGACTACGACTCTATCCACCCATCCATGCAGCGCCAAGCTGAATTGAACATGGAGCACGGTCTGTTTGAGATTCTTCCTGGTAAAGTGTACCAAGTTCGTGGTTACGACTTGGCGCAAGTGAGCTTTGTTCGCTCTGACAACGGTTGGGTTGTGTTCGATCCTCTAACGATTCCTGAAACGTCAGCTGCGGCTTACGAGCTTTTCAAAGCGCACGCGAAAGGCGGTGAGCTACCGATTAAAGCGGTTGTTTACTCACACTCTCATGGTGACCACTTTGGTGGCGTGAAAGGTATTGTTTCTCAAGAACAAGTGGATAACGGTGAAGTGCAAATTCTTGCGCCTCGTGCGTTCTCAGACTTTGCGATCTCTGAAAACGTACTTGCAGGTAACGTGATGGCGCGTCGCGTTGTTTATCAATACGGCAACACACTAGAGAAGAGTGAGCTTGGCCAAGTCGATGCAGCGATTGGTAAAGGTGTTGCAAATGGTGGCTTGTCTCTGATCCTTCCAACACATCAAGTGGAAGAAGATATCGAAACTATTACCGTTGATGGCCTAGAAATGGTGTTTCAAAACGCGCCAGACACGGAAGCGCCATCAGAAATGAACACTTACATTCCTGCTTACAAAGCGTATTGGGGGGCCGAGACTACGGTTTCAGGTTTACACAACGTTTATACACTGCGCGGTGCGTTCGTGCGTGATACCCTGCAATGGGCTGATTCTATCAACGAAGCGCTCTACCTATTTGGTGGTGAAGCCGAACTGTTGTTTGCATCACACGGTTGGCCACGTTGGGGCAACGAAAATATCCAAGATTATCTGCGTGGTCAGCGCGACATGTATGGTTACTTGCATGATGAAACGCTACGTTTGATTAACCATGGTGTCAGCATCACAGACATTCAAGATGAATTCTTCGTACCTAAACCACTGGCTGATCAATGGTACACTCGTGGCTATCACGGCTCTTACCACCGTAACGCGAAAGCCGTAGCGAACAAGTACATTGGTTATTTCGACATGAACCCAGCGACACTATTACACCTTAACTCTGTTGATCAAGCGAAGAAGTACACAGAGATGATGGGCGAAGAAGCGATTCTTGCAGAAGGTAAGAAAGCGTTTGATAACGGTGAATATCGTTGGTGTGCAACGGTGGTCAACAATGTTGTGTTTGCGAACCCAGAAAACATGCAAGGTCGTTACCTTCAAGCGGACTGTTTTGAGCAGTTAGGTTACCAATCTGAATCATCTGGCGAACGAAATGTCTTCTTAGCTGGCGCGGCTGAGTTGCGACAAGGTATTGTACCAGTCCAATCAACTAAAGCGGCAACACCGGATTTGATCCAAGCGATGCCTACGCGTGATTTCTTGAACTTTATGGCTGTACGTTTCAACGGCCCTAAAGCGGCAATGGATGGCTTCAATATGAACGCGAACCTGGTGATTCCTGACGAAAATACTAAATATGCGATTGAAGCGCGCAACGGTCGTATGAGTAATATTGAAGGTTTCGATGCGCCAAATGCTGATTTCATACTAACAGTGAACCGTAGCGATATCACTTTAATGCTACTTCAGCAAACCACACTTCAAGACCTGTTGAAGTCAGGTAAAGCCACAGTGACGGGTGATATCAGCAAGATGGGTGCATTGACCTCTTACCTAGATGATTTTGAGTTCTGGTTCAAGATGGCATTACCACAAGACCACAGCCCATACAGCTTTGGTAAATCGAAAACAGGTGTGTCACCGATCAACCGTTAAGATCGCTTGTCACAACTGATATATTTTGCCCTTGCTATGCAGGGGCATTTTTTGCTTTATTGAACTCATTGTTCTGACTTCAGAAGGTAAGGTAATGCCTAAGGCAACCCATTTTGACCTCAATCTGCTCAGAGTATTTTTGAGTGTTTATAAAAGTCGCTCTTATACGACAACCGCAGAAGAGTTGGATTTGACCCCCTCTGCCGTAAGTCACGCGATTAAGCGACTCAATACCCAACTTGGAGAAACCTTGTTCCAACGCAAACACGTCGGTGTTGAAGCGACGTATGTTGCGCATGATTTATTCAAACAAGTCTCGACGCCGTTTTATGCGATAGAGCGGACAATACTGGGTTATGAGAATTTTTCGGCAAGTGAGACGGATCGTACCTTCCGAGTTTTTGTGCCCGATGTGTATATGTCTGATCTTATTATGCGTTTAGCGGAAAAAAACAAGGGACGAGCTCAGGTTATCTGCGTGGCATTACCTCCGGATCAGGATGAAACATACGATGCATTGGCATCGGGAGAGGTTGACTTGGTAGTCGACTTTGTGGCCCCTCATCTTGGTGGTGTTGCGTCAATATTGGCTCATCAGGAGCCGATGGTGTGCGTGGTTAACGAGAATCACCCCCGTATCGGTGATACGATTAGTTATGATGAGTATTTTTCGGAATCCCATGCTTTTCTAAATTTATTGCGCTTCAATTCACGTGCCGCCGACACTTTGGCTAAACAGCCGATCCCACAGCGTAAAATCCATAGCGAACATAATTCTTTGTACTCGATGTTGCACACCATTGCACATACAGATGCAATTGGCATCTGTACGAAAAATGCAGCAATCCGCATTCAAGAGGCTCTTCCTGTAAAAATCATGGCTGTACCTTATGAGATCAACAAGGTCGCGCTATGGGTCAATTGGCCGAAGAAGCTGGATAATAACCCAGCGAATCAGTGGCTCCGCTCATTGGTGATTGAGTTGCTGGCGCAAGCGTAAAGGGTTCGCAGCGCGCAGTGAACTCTGTATACTGCGCGGCGAACACAGAGTGAGGTAAAAATGCGTTTAGACAAATTTCTCTGCGATGCCTTAGGTGCGACGCGAAAAGAAGCCACGAAAATCATCAAAAGTGGCGAAGTGACGGTCAACGATGTGGTGCAAAAAAGCGGTGCAGTTAAAGTTTCCGACACGTGCGTCGTCGAGTGGCAGGGTCGTGAAATCGGCAAACCAGGACCAAAATACATCATGCTTTACAAACCTGAGGGATTTGTCTGCTCTCATGAAGACGGTTTTAATCACACAGTGTTTGTGCTGCTAGATGAAGTGAAGATTGAAAACCTGCATTTTGCTGGGCGATTAGACGTCGATACCACAGGTTTAGTGTTGATTACCGATGATGGCCAGTGGTCGCATCGCATCACTTCACCGAAACATAAGTGTGAGAAAACGTACCGAGTGTGGCTCGCCGATCCTATCGGTGACGACTATGCAGAAAAACTCGCCCACGGTATCGAACTGCGCAATGAGAAAGAGCCGACGCTGCCCGCGAAACTAGAGATAGTCAACGCGGATGAGCACGAAGTGCTGCTGACGATTACTGAAGGCAAGTACCACCAAGTGAAACGCATGTTTGCTGCACTGGGCAATAAGGTTGAGCATCTTCACCGTGAACGCATCGGTGCTATAGCGCTGGATGATTCGCTTGAACCGGGTGAATACCGTTACTTGACTCAAGCAGAAATTGATTCTATTTGGAATTAATACCCCAATTTGGAAGAGCTTTATTTCCTAATAGGAACTAGTAATTTGGGCTCAATCGGTTGAATATAGTCCGGTTAACTTCATTTCTTTTGACGAGCCGCCTTTCTGCGGCTCGTTTTTTCGCTATCGGATAGGAGACTTATGTCTGATACTGCTATGACCAAAACCGACACGCTTCAGTTGAGCTTTTTGTTGTTTTTGGTTTTGGGCGCCATTGGTGCCTTAACGCCACTGGCGATTGATATGTATTTGCCCGCGATGCCCTCCATCGCTGCCGATCTCGGTGTCGAAAGTGGCGCGGTGCAAATCACCCTTACGGCTTATACCGCGGGCTTTGCTATTGGTCAGTTGATTCATGGTCCATTGGCGGACAGCTATGGTCGTCGCCCGGTGCTGATCCTTGGCGTGCTGTTTTTTGGTTTGGCCTCATTGGTGAGTGCAACCACCACAAGTATTGAAGCGCTCACTTGGGTGCGCACCGCGCAAGGCTTTGCGGGCGCTGCGGCGGCCGTCATTATTCAAGCTGTTGTCCGTGACATGTTTGATCGTGAGGATTTCGCGCGCACCATGTCATTTGTGACCTTAGTGATTACCATAGCGCCTTTGGTGGCACCGATGATCGGTGGTCACGTCGCCATTTGGTTTGGCTGGCGAGCAATTTTTTGGATCCTGGCAATTTTTGCAGCCATCGTGATCGCTTTGGTGCTTTGGAAAATTCCAGAAACCTTGCCAGTGGAGAAGCGTCAGCCGCTGCGTTTTCGCACCACGATGCAAAACTATGCCCGATTGTGCGCCAACCCTGTGGCGATGGGGTTGATTTTTTCCGGTGCGTTTTCATTCGCCGGTATGTTTGCCTTTTTGACCGCAGGCTCGTTTGTCTACATTGATATTTATGGCGTACGCCCAGATCACTTTGGTTATCTGTTTGGTTTGAACATCGTTGCGATGATCATTATGACCAGCATCAATGGCCGCTTGGTACGTAAAGTCGGCTCGCACACGATGCTGAGGTTTGGCCTTGCGGTGCAATTGCTCGCCGGCATTGGGATGTTTATAACCTGGATGCTGGATCTTGGTCTTTGGGGCACTGTACCTTTTGTGGTGCTGTTTATCGGTACGTTATCGACTATCGGTAGTAACAGTATGGGGCTGCTGTTGAGCGGCTATCCGTCGATGGCGGGTACGGCGTCATCATTGGCGGGCACGCTGCGTTTTGGTACAGGTTCCGTGATTGGCGTGGTGGTTGCGATGTTGCCAAGTGATGCGACTTGGCCGATGATAGCGACCATGACGGCATGTTCGATACTCTCTGCCGCGTTGTATGGATTTTTTGGAAGAAAGGCGTAATGTCTGAATACACAATTGAGATGCGCAAGTTAGTCACACTTGCGCTAGAAGAGCTCGATGCGCAGCATCGTTTAGGAAAGCTGACCGACGCTCCGGTCGCCAACAATCACTATTTAGTGCGTTGGGTGACCCGAGCGCTTAAAGAGCAGCGTTTTCATCGCGTGGTTGGTAATGACCTAACACGTTGGCAAAAAATGGGGCGCTCAAAAGGCAACGAAGCAGGGCTGTTGTTCACGTTTAAACGCATCGCTAAGCTGTACGGTACCTTCTTTAGTGGTGAGGAACGAACGCTGAAAGACAGTGATATTGAGCAGTTCCTGGATCTGATGGAGAACGCGGATTGGGAAGTCTCTACCTCAGAACCCTTAGTGGGTGTGGGTAAGGTGCAACTCTTTACGGAAGGGCAAAACTCCTTGGCACTGTGCGCGGATCAATGTGACGCTTGCTTTGAAGGCGAGGCTTTAGTTAAGCCGATGAGTTGGTTTGTTCGCGGTAATCACGCCGAGTTCGTTGAGAAAGCCACAGCCGCAGGCTTTTTGGTGCACAAGGTGACCGACTACAAGTCGAATGTGAAGTACCACGGTGAATATCTGATTTTTCCTGCCAATCGTGGAACGCAGTTGCCCGAAATTCCCCTTAGCTTGACGGCTTAGCCTGAGCTCTTAATCATAAAAACAACGCCTTGCTGACACGCAAGGCGTTGTTTTTCGCGCTCTATGTCGCCGCCTTTCTCACAATAGCTCTCACCATGCCTTTGAAGATAAACAGGTGAGGCAGCATCATGGCAAACCAATACATTAATCCCCAAAAACCTTGCGGGTGCCACCAAGCGGTAACGCTGAGTGTGCGCTGGGTACCATCATCCTCAATAGAAAATTCCAAACGACCTAAACCAGGCCCTTTCATACCAAACAGCAATGAGAGAAAACGCTTTGGTTTACAACGGATCACTTTCCACGAGTCAATAAAATCACCCACTTTAAGCTCTGGTCCGAGAGGTTGACGCCGAATCGGCGCTCCAGCGCCAAACAAGACGTCAAGCCATTCGCGCGTTCGCCACAAGCCATTGGCGAAAAAGTAACCCTGATCGGGTTGGCCGATGGTTTGAATGATTTGCCATAGCGCGTCGGAAGTGAGTGGCGTTTTTATCGTTGCGCCTGCCTGTTTCGGGTAATAGCCATAGCCCGGTTGCCAGCGATTGAGCGCCGCAGGGTCATACCCCCACACGTTACTGCGCACGAATTCTCCCTCTTGCTCTATCGCGCGCTCAATCATGGTTTGAAAGTCAATTAAGGTCTGTGGGTAGCGAGTGCGTATCTCGGCTGAATCCGCGACAAAGTCATGAGACAGCCCCGCCAGAAGCGCTGAGCCGACCGACGCAGGAACAGAGGTCACCAAGGCGAGCCAACGCGAGGCCATCTTAGGCGTGAGCAGCGCAGTGCTGACAAGTCGAACCCGTTTGCCCGCCGCTTGACCGATAACCTGAAACTGTTCTCGATAGGTCAACACATCTGGGCCGCCCACTTCAAAGCATTGATGCTGAGTCACTCGCTCTTTGATCAGGCAGAGTAGGTAGTGATTAAGGTTCGCCAATGCGATGGGATTCGCTTTTGAATCGACCCATTTAGGCGCGATGAGAATAGGCAGGTTGTAAACAAAGTCGCGCATGATCTCAAACGCCGCCGAGCCAGGACCAATGATGACGCCAGCACGTAACTCGGTGATAGGGACACCCGCTTGACGGATGATCTCTCCGGTCATCAAACGCGCTTTAAGGTGTTGTGAGTTGCCTGTTTGCGGTTGGAGCGCACTTAAATAAATCACATGTTTCACTTGGCTCACTCGAAGTGCGTCGCGAAAATGTTCTGCCAAGCTGATTTCATAATCGACAAAGTCTGAACCGTGGGCCATACCGTGTACCAAAAACAGGACGATATCAAAGGCGCGCACTAGTTTGATGGTCTCTGCGCGATCTGCCAGGTCTAAGTAAGTCAAGGTGAGGTTGGGATGCGGTGGGATACGCGCCTTCAATGCCGAAACATCTCGCGAAGCAGAAGTGACGCTGTAACCTTGTTCGCACAGCTGAGGAAGCAGTTGTGACCCGACATAGCCAGATCCGCCCAGCACCAACACTTTTTTCATCGACATTCCTTATGGTCTTGAGCAACAAAGTGATTCACACCTATAATAGCGACAAGTGGCAGCTCTGCCCAAACCCACCGCTCAACGCTTTGATCACCTTACCAAAAAGGACGTGCTCTTGTTCATTTCTCAGGTTTTGTCGCACACTCGTGGCGATTTTATTCGTCGCCTTATTGCTATTGCGCTGCCCATCACCTTGCAAAGCATTATGTTCTCTAGCCGAGGCTTGGTGGATGTGATCATGCTGGGTCAGTTAGGTGAAGCGGAGATCGCCGCGGTGGGTGTGGCCGCGCGTGCGACATTCGTGACCACCATTATGCTGGTTGGGGTGACCACCGGAGGCGCACTGCTTACGGCGCAGTATTGGGGCGCCGGTGATCAGCAAGGGGTAAGGCAGAGTACGGCGTTAACTTGGCTTGTTTCGATGGTATTTGCGGCGTTGACCGCAGCGTTTTTCCTCCTCTTTCCGAGTGAGATTATGGCGCTGACAACGGATTCTGAAGAGGTCAATCAACTGGGCAGCGACTACTTGGTGTTAACCTCGGTGAGTATGTTTGCTGTGGCCTGCGTAGCCAGTATGTCTGTGGGTTTGCGCGCCATGCATCGCCCCGGCATTAGTACTTTCTTTAGTGGCATCGGCATTGTTGCGAACATCTTTCTTAACTGGGTGCTTATCTTTGGTCAATTTGGCATGCCAGCCATGGGCATCAAAGGGGCGGCGATTGCTACCGTGCTCAGTGGTGCGATTGAAGTGGGCACCTTGTATGGTTATCTCTATCTACGTCAACACTTACTGGCTTTTGGTGTCGATGACATCAAGGCTATCCTAAAGCTAGACAAAGTCGTGCGCTTCTTAAAACTCTCTCTGCCGACGACCTTTAATTTTCTTGCTTGGGCTGGAGGACTGTTTGTCTATCACGCGATTATGGGACAATCTGGCGTGCAGGGTTTGGCGGCGCTCTCGGTGATGACGCCGGTTGAGTCGATCTCTCTCGGTTTGTTGATTGGTATGTCCAATGCAGCGGCCGTGTTGGTCGGCAATCAAATAGGTGCTAAAGCGTATAAAGAAGTCTATTACCAAGCGATTGGCGTCACGATATTGAATGTAGCGGTCAGCGTGATCGTGGCTATCTTACTCTATATGGTTCAAGGGGCGGTGCTTGGTGCCTTCAGTGCTCTCACCGATGAGACCCGCGCGTTGGCCGATCAGTTCATTGTGATTTTGAGTGTAGGGATTGTGCTTCGCTCTGTCCCCATGATGCTGATCGTAGGTGTATTGCGTGCGGGGGGCGATGTGAAGTTCTGCCTCTATCAAGATCTTGTCGCGCAGTGGCTGATTGGGATTCCTTTGGCCGCGTTTGCTGCTATCGGCCTTGGGATGGAACCTCAGTGGATTTATCTGCTGTTTCTAACCGAAGAAGCGATCAAGTGGTTTGGATCCATATACCGTACCAAAAGTAAAAAGTGGATTCGAAATTTGATCGAAAATTAGACATCGTGCAGCGAAGTGGTGGGGTTTGATGCATATGTTGTGATCTCCCCTCCAAAACACTTTCTACTCATCACAATTTAGTGTAGATTCACAGTCCCATTTCTATCAAAGGTGAGACGGTTAATGCTACAACTTACAGACCTATGTAAAGGCTATGTCGACGGCGGTGAGTTTCACCCTGTCTTACAAGGTGCTGAGTTGTTATTAAACCAGGGGCAGCAAATTGCATTAATGGGCGAGAGTGGGGCTGGCAAGAGTACCCTGCTCAATCTGATTGCTGGGCTGGATGTCGTTGATTCTGGCATCATTCGCTTCCCTAATATGTCGATGGACAGCGCAACTGAAAGCGAGCGCACCCTCTACCGTCGCAATAACATTGGTCTTATCTTTCAGCAGTATAACTTACTACCCACTCTTAATATTGCCGATAACATCCGCTTCTGCCGGCAATTGAAAGGCTTACCAGAAGACGCCGGATTGTGGCGACAAATTTTATCGGCGTTGGATCTCATGCCGCTGCTTGGTCGTTACCCTGAAGAGGTATCGGGCGGTCAGCAGCAGCGAGCCGCGATTGCTCGTGCGCTCTATATGGAGCCCAAATTGCTGCTTGCTGATGAGCCAACAGGAAGCTTGGATGAGCGCAATGCCGAAGCCGTGATGCGACTTTTGACCTCATTGAGCCGCCAACTAGATTGCACTCTGCTGTTGGTGACGCACAGTGAACGCGTTGCTGAACACATGCAAGGAAAGGTACGTCTGCAAGGAGGGCTACTCCATGTTATGGCCCGTCATTAAGGCATTACTGGGGCATTACCGACGTTATCCTTTTCAAATTCTGCTTGTTTGGCTTGGCCTGACACTGGGCGTCTCGTTATTGGTTGGCGTAACCGCGATCAATGAGCATGCGAGACAAAGCTACGCGCATGGCGAAAAACTCTTTTCTAATCCTTTGCCTTATCGCATCCGCCCCAAACACGCGACCAACAAAATTCCTCAAGGTTTTTACATTCAACTGCGCCGAGAAGGCTTTCATCAATGTGCGCCGTTTGATTTCGTTCGCGTTAGAACCAAAGATTACCGCGATCTCGTCGTTGTGGGTATGGATCCTATGTTCATGCTCAAAGATACCCCGGCGACGCGCTTAAAAAGCGCTTCAATTCTTGAACTGATGAAGCCGCCATACCCAATTATGGTCAGTGCTGAGTTGGCTGAACACATGCGTTGGCATAATAACGACTTTGTCGAACTTGGCGATGGCAGTAAATTAGGGCCGATCATCGTTGATAAGCAAAACTTGATCCACGGGACTCGTATCGTCGCCGACATGTCGTTGGTACGAATGATTGAACGCAGTTCTGGCTTGTCGGTCATTGCGTGTAGTGAAATGCCGCTCGAGAAAGTTGAGCGGTTGAAAGAGCTGTTGCCCAACGGTATGAATTTAGCGCGCAACTCTCGGGTTGAACTCGAAGCGCTCACGGAGGCGTTCCACGTCAATCTCAGTGCGATGGGGATGATGGCGTTCTTAGTGGGTCTTTTTATTTTTTATCAAGCGATGTCGCTCTCTTTAATTCAACGCCAGCCATTAGTGGGTGTACTTCGTCAAACCGGTGTCAGTGGCGTTCAATTGGCGGCGTCGCTGTGCATTGAATTAGTGGCGTTAGTGTTGGTGAGTTGGCTGTGTGGTAACGCCTTTGGCATGGTGCTCGCGAAGCAGTTGATGCCAGCAGTATCGGCAAGCCTTGGTGACCTCTACGATGCGAATGTTGGCTTGGTGATTGGTTGGAGTTGGTCTTCCAGTCTTTACAGCCTCTCTCTGACCTTAGTCGGTGCCATTATCGCCTGTGGTTGGCCTTTGGTGAGATTGCTGCGCTCTCAGCCGGTCCGTTTAACCACTCGTCTCTCTTTAGTGCGCTTCGCCGGCCGTGAATTCTCAATTCAAGCGTTGATTGCTGTTGGATTAGCGGTGGCGGGGATCGCCATTTACCAAGCGCCACAAACTCAACAGACAGGCTTTGCCATTATTACTTGCTTGCTGCTTGGTGCCGCGCTCATCACGCCGTTTATTATCTGGAAAGTGTTCAATATCCTTTCCTATAAACTGCGCTGGGTGAAAGCGCGTTGGTTCTTTGCTGATGCGGCATCTAGTATGAGTTACCGCGGTGTGGCAACCATGGCCTTTATGCTGGCGATGGCTGCCAACATTGGGGTGGAGACCATGGTGGGTAGCTTTAGAGATACGACGGATAAGTGGCTATCCCAACGTTTGGCCGCCGATCTCTACATTTACCCGAGTAACAGTGCGTCGGTTCGCATGAGCAATTGGTTGACCAAGCAACCCGAAGTGAAGTCGGTCTGGTGGCGATGGGAAAAAGAGGTCACGGAGAAAGAAGGCGTGCTGCAAGTGGTCAGCACCGGTGGTTCCGAAGGGGAGCTAGAAGCGCTGACCGTTAAACTCGGTATCCCGAACTATTGGTACTATCTGCACAACACCAAAGGGGTGATGGTCAGTGAGTCAATGGCGTTAAAGCTCGGCATTCGTCCCGGTGATACCTTGGATTTGAAAGGTCGACTTGGCAGTGGTTGGCAAGTGGTCGGCATCTACTACGATTACGGCAACCCTTACAATCAGGTGCTTTTATCACACAGAAATTGGTTGTACGCCTACGCAGGACGCGGCAATGTGGCGCTCGGCGCTGTGCTCAATGATGGCACCGATTCCAGTGCCTTGAAACGCCGTTTGGAGACGGTGTTTAGGATTGACGCTGAGCGTGTGTTTGACAACAGTCATATTCATAAGCAAGCGCTGCACATTTTTGACCGCACCTTCTCTATCGCAGACACCTTGGGCAACATTACCTTGATTATTGCTGTGTTTGGTATCTTTTTCGCCACTGTCGCGGGCGAGATCTCGCGCCAAAAACACGTCTCTTTGCTGCGTTGTCTTGGTATGAAAGGGTGGGAGCTGATCGTGATGGGTGGTTTGCAACTGTTTGTCTTTGGTACCATCGCGATGCTGATTGCATTGCCGCTCGGTTGGGTACTGGCGGAGTTGGTGGTGGACATTATCATCAAACAGTCGTTCGGTTGGACGCTTGAGCTGCAATTGATTCCGCAAGCTTATCTCATCACTGGTTTGTTGGCGATGGGCGCATTGATGGTAGCCGGGGCTCTGCCGGTATTGCGGATGGTACGAAACACGCCGATGAAATCGTTAAGGGATGCATTGTAATGACACAAGGTCGAGTGTTGAGTCGTTCAGCCATTATGGCAGTGGGTTTGGTGGTCGCAGGGCTTATTGCGCTGTTGATCATCTTTCGCGAGACGCCACTTGAAGAAACAAATGACTTTGATAGCATGAATGACATGCTGCGCGCGCAAAAAAGGCAGGTCTTTGAGCCTGTGCTGCCCAACTACCCCGTGATTTTACCCAACGACTTTTCCTTCAATAATGAGTACCAGCACGGTTGGTGGCAGTTCTTTGCTAATGTGCAAGATGAGGCCGGCACTGAATACGGGATTCAGTGGAGCTTTATTCGGATTGCCAGTCATGATCAACCTTTGCGTGGTTGGTTAAGCCCCGAGGTCTACGTGTCTCATCTTGTGGTATCGAGTCAATATGGCGTTTGGAAAGAGCAGCGGGTGGCTCGAGGTGGGATTGGCCAAGCAGAAATGACGTCACAGCCTTTTCGCATGTGGATCGATAATTGGAACTGGCGCTCACTTGGCAGAACGCCGTTTCCTGGCATGCTCACAGTGCAAACCGATGAATTTAGTGTTCAGTTGAGTGCGTCGACCAACGGGCCTTTTGTCCTGCCGGGTGAACGTGGGTATGTGTCCAAACACGATCTGCTGCCGATTGCGTCCTACAATATTTTCGCGCCTTTCCTTAATGTTCAGGGCTCAATCACGTTGCCGGGCGATCGTCAGATTAAGGTCGATGGCAAAGCGTGGATGAGTAAAGAGTGGGGAAGTGGCTTACTCGCTGAAGGGCAACAGGGCTGGGATTGGTTTGTCGTCCATCTGGATGATGAAACCACGTTATCTGTGAGTCAGTATCGTCAAAACAAGCAACTTCCCTACTGGTTTGGTACCTTATCCAGTAACGATGGGAAAGTGATTAACCTTGCAGACTCTGATCTTGTCATTACACCCAATGCGCCAAGTCTCGTCGCGCGTGGCAAGCGAGTGCCGATGAGTTGGACGATAGAAGTGCCCGCGCATAACATTCATCTCACTGTATCTGCGACTAATCAGAATCTTTGGCTGCCCTTTTTTGTGCCTTATTGGGAAGGACCAATAAAAACTACGGGTAGTCATAAGGCACAAGGCTTCATGCAGCTGATAGGGTATTAACTTTACTCATTGTTTCTAATTGATTGTCGTTGTTAAGAGCAGGTTACATCAGGGTAATCTGCTTTTTTTTTGCATGTTCTATACTAATGATTCAGTTTGGTGATAGAAGTGAGGTTGAACCTATTTGTTGGTGCTATTTATGCTGGGTATTGCATTGATTTTATGGTTTGTCGCCTCAATTTGTGGTAAACAATCAGAGAGTTAGGTTGATTGTGTCCGACAGGTGACATGTTTAGCGACGACATCAATGCGGCATGATAGCCCTAGTGTCTCTAAGCATTCATTGGGTGTTCTCGTCAGGTTTTTATAAATAGCGTTATCAGATAGGTCTTAAATGATGAACAAATGGGTCCGTGACTTCTTCCGATTGGAGTCTGCCAGTGGGATTTTACTTATCGTCGCCGCTGTCGTGGCGATGACTATCGCAAACTCACCTTTAAATGAACATTATCAGCACTTTTTACACATCTATATTTTTGGGATGTCACTATCGCATTGGATTAACGATGGTTTGATGGCGATTTTCTTCCTGGTGATTGGCCTTGAAGTCAAGCGTGAACTGGTGGAGGGGGCGCTCAAGTCAAAGGAAACCGCCACATTACCAGCGGTTGCTGCCGTGGGGGGAATGGTGGTTCCTGCGTTGATTTATGCTGGTATGAACTGGGGCAACGACAACGCAATGGCGGGGTGGGCGATTCCTGCGGCAACGGATATCGCGTTTGCACTGGGAATTATGGCGCTCTTGGGTAAACGCGTCCCGATCGCTCTTAAGGTGTTTCTATTGGCTCTGGCGATCATCGATGACCTAGGCGCGGTACTGATTATTGCCTTCTTCTATACGTCAGACTTGTCGACGCTTGCGTTGACCATGGGCTTTATCTCTACGGGTGTGTTGTTTTGGCTTAACGCGAAACGTGTCACACGCCTGACTCCCTACCTGATTGTCGGGGCGATTTTGTGGTTCGCGGTGCTGAAATCTGGCGTTCATGCGACACTTGCTGGCGTGGTGATTGGTTTTGCTATTCCGCTAAAAAGTGAGAAGGAACTCTACTCACCACTCAAATACCTTGAGCACTGGCTACACCCTTATGTCTCCTATGGCGTGTTGCCTCTGTTTGCATTGGCGAACGCGGGGATCTCGTTGCAGGGCATTTCAATGGACGGCCTAATGTCAACGGTGCCACTCGGCGTCGCGATGGGGCTATTGCTCGGTAAACCGATAGGCATCATGTTGTTCTGTTGGGCTTCACTGGCGCTGAAAATTACTGTGCTGCCAGAAGGCATCACTAAGCGACATCTGTTTGCCGTCTCTATTTTGTGTGGCATTGGTTTTACGATGTCGATCTTCATCTCTTCGTTAGCCTTTGGTTTCGATTTTGCCACGCTCGACACTTACGCACGTTTAGGTATCTTGATGGGGTCAACACTGGCAGCGGTATTGGGCTACATTGCTCTGCGCGTTTCTCTGCCGAAAGAGCCAGTGGCGGTGTCCGCCTCATCCTAGTGATATAAACATTTAATTTAAGCCCGCCAGGTCACCCCGGCGGGCTTTTTTTGTTAAGGGCCTGCGGAATCGTTCAAAGGGAAAGTACCCGAAGAGGCAAGGGTAAGTAACACGACAAAAAAGTGTTTCATCGTGTTTCGTAAATGTGGCCTATGTGAGAGATTGAACTATCATCAATGCTTATGTTTGATGGTATTTCCTACTAATTTCCACTTTGAGTTCGTTTTTTTCGAATATTTAGCTCTAGAGAAGCGAATGTTATTGTTAACAGGATTTGAATAAACTTTCGCACATTCAACGTAAGGTGAGCTAGATCAACTATTGTTTCACTAACGTGTGAGTTTCACTCATGTTCTAGTTTAGCTAACGCTTTATAGCTTGGAGGCTTTTTCGATGCTGTATGCAGTCCTGTCCGGTTTTTTCCTGGCAGCGTTTGTTCCTTGGCTGTTTCGCCAATTTGGTGAGAAGACCAGCAAACTGTTGGCACTTTTGCCCGCAGGTTTGTTTGTCTATTTCTCAACCTTTTGGACTCAGATAACAGAGCAAGGACCACTTCTGATTCGTTATGACTGGGTCCCTTCGTTGGGTATCAGTCTCGATTTCTGGTTAGATGGCCTGAGTTTACTCTTTGCGCTGCTGATCTCTGGGATCGGTTTTTTTGTCGTTATCTATGCGGGCAGTTATCTGGCCAACAAACCGGATCAACGCAAACTGCTGACCTATTTGATGGCGTTCATGGGCGCGATGTTGGGCGTGGTGTTATCCAACAACCTGATGGCGATGTTTGTCTTTTGGGAGCTGACCAGTATTACCTCTTACATGCTGATCGGTTACTACCACGAAAAAGAGTCGTCGCGTAAATCTGCGCTGCAAGGTCTGTTTGTCACCGTCGGCGGCGGCTTGGCGCTATTGGCTGGTATTATTCTGCTTGGCAGCCTTGCGGGCACTTATCAGATCAACGAGATTCTTTCGCAAGGTACGCAGCTGCAAACGCACGCGCTGTTTAGCGTGATGATGTTGGCGATTTTGGGCGGCACCTTTACTAAATCGGCCCAGTTCCCATTCCATTTTTGGTTACCTAATGCGATGGCTGCGCCGACGCCGGTCAGTTCTTACCTGCACTCTGCGACCATGGTCAAAGCCGGCGTCTATTTAATGGCGCGTTTACAACCGACGATGGCGGGGCATGATCTCTGGACCTGGCTACTGACGTTTGTTGGCGCTACCACTATGCTCTTGGGCGCGGCTATGGCGGTGACCAGCACGGATCTGAAGCGCATTTTGGCCTATTCAACCGTGATGGCACTGGGAACCTTGACCATGCTGATTGGTATCGGCACGGAAGCGGCGCTGGTGGCGGCGGTGGTGTTCTTACTTGGCCACGCCCTCTACAAAGGTGCACTCTTCATGGCGGCAGGCACCATAGATCATGAAACGGGCACCAAAGATGTGCGCGAGTTAGGTGGGCTACGTAAAGCGATGCCGTACACTGCGGCGTTCATGTCTCTCGCTGCACTAGCTCTAGCGGGGGTACCGCCTCTGTTTGGGTTCATCGGTAAAGAGATGATGCTCGAAGGCGTGTTATCCAGCCCTTGGGCAGCGTTGCTTGCGCTTATGGCGCTGTTGACCTCCATCTTTATTGCCGCTTGTGCAGGGCTATTGGTGATCAAACCCTTCTGGGGTGAGAAGAAAGCCACGCCAAAAGAGGCGCACGAAGCGCCGCTTGGAATGCGTCTTGGCTTTACGGTGCTTTCGGTGTTAGGTCTGGTTCTTGGCTTGATTCCTTCATTGGCTTCGCCGCTTGTTGTATCTGCATCGACGGCGATTCTCGGTAATCCTGCGAGTAAGGTGGATCTCGCGCTGTGGCATGGTCTCAATCTTCCGCTGATGCTGAGTATTACGGCTATGGTGGTCGGTTACCTCCTGTTTAAGCAGTGGGATAAACTCGGCAAACGTGCAATTAAAGCCAAACCATTACTGAACTACGGACCGGAAGCGGGTTACTTTGTCTTTATGGACAACATGGTGAAATTCGCCAAATGGAGTACCGCCAAACTGCAAAATGGTTATATGTCGAACTACATTTTGACCATTTTCCTCACGACGATCGGTTTGGTGGCGTACGCCATGGTTACCCGCGTTGGTTTCCACTGGGATTTGGATTTCTCTGACGTGACGCTCAAAGAGATCGGCCTATCGATTCTGATCATTGCGGTGATTACGTTTGCTTGTTTGACCAAAGTACGTTTGAGCTCGGTGGCGGCCCTTGGCGCACTCGGTTTTGCCATGGCGCTGATTTACGTCTTCTTTAGCGCGCCTGATTTGGCCATCACTCAGGTGCTGATTGAAACTCTGACGGTCATCATGTTGGTGTTGGTTTTGTTCAAACTGCCTAAGTTCCAAACGCTCTCAAGCGCGGATGTGCGTTGGCGTGACACCATCGTCGCCCTGTTGTTTGGTGCAATGATGGCGACGCTATTGATGACAGTAGTGCATTTCTCTATGCCAGGCGGTATTAGCGGGTACTTGATTGAAAACAGTGTACCAATCGCGAAAGGGCGCAATATCGTCAACGTGATTTTGGTCGACTACCGTGCACTGGATACGCTAGGTGAGATTTTCGTCTTGTCGTTGGCGGCGATTGGTGTGACTGCGATGCTGCGTTCGAAGAGGGACTAATGATGAACAAAACCAGTACTTCTATGATTTTGCAGGTCATCGCACGCTTTCTGCTGCCGATGTTGCTGCTGTTTTCTGTGTTTTTATTGGTGCGTGGCCATGATGAACCGGGCGGCGGTTTTATCGCGGGCCTGGTGGCGTCAGCGGCCTTTGCATTGCATTTGTTTGCGTTTGATGCCAAAGAGACACGCAAGTTGATTGGCATCGACAGCACCTACCTGATGGGTGGAGGATTGATTATCTCAACGCTCAGCGGTTTTGTCGGTGTGATTAAATCTGGCAGCACGTTTTTGACCGCGCAATGGTGGTACGTCAATGTGCCGGGATTGGGTGAGCTTAAACTGAGTACGCCGCTGATGTTTGATGTGGGCGTCTACTTTGTCGTTGTCGGCATGGTGACGACACTGCTTTTCTCACTGGCACAGTTGGAGGATTAAATGACCACATTATTTGCTTTGGTGATCGGTGCGCTCTACGCCGCTGCTCTGTACATGATGTTGCGCCGCAGTGTGGTGAAGTTGGTCATTGGCCTCATCATTCTGTCGAATGCGACCAACTTGCTGATCTTTACTGGTGGCGGTCTGGTTCGCGGAGCGCCACCACTGATCGCTGAGGGTATGACGGCTCCGGTGGGCGCGATTGCTGACCCTCTGCCCCAAGCCCTTATTCTGACTGCTATCGTCATCAGCTTTGGCGTATTAGCCTTTGCCGTGGTGCTGATTAAGCGCGCTTACAGCGTGATCGGTCAAGATGACATGAACGAAATGAAGAGTACAGATTCACAATTATGATGCTTCTATTGCCCGTACTGATCCCTATGTTTGCCGCGGCGTTGTCGATGACGCTGTGGAAACATCAAACGCTGCAACGCTGGATCAGTGTGTTCTCTAATTTTGCGTTGCTGATTGCCGCGGTCACCTTGTTCTACACCGTTTATAACGATGGGATCCAAGTGGTCACCTTGGGAGACTGGCAGCCACCTTATGGTATTTCAATGGTGGCGGATCTGTTGGCGGTGATTATGGTCACCGTGTCAGCAGTCGTGGCGTTTTGTATCTCCATTTATGCCTTGGCCACCATGAGTGAGGAGCACGAAAAGTTCGGCTTCTACCCGCTACTGCATTTGATGTTAGCCGGTGTCATTGGCTCTTTCCTAACCGGTGATATTTTCAACCTCTACGTTTGGTTTGAAATCATGCTGGTGGCGTCGTTTGGCTTGCTGATTTTGGGCGGCGAACGCAGTCAAATGGAGGGCGCGCTAAAATATGTGACGCTTAACTTGCTCTCTTCTGCATTGTTCCTCAGTGCGATTGGTTTGCTTTACGCCTATGCAGGTACCTTGAATATGGCGGATCTGGGGCAAAAATTGGCGACCACAGACAGCCCACAAGTGGTGACAGTAATTTCACTACTTTTCTTGGTGGCATTTGGCATCAAAGCGGCGGCATTTCCGATGTTTTTCTGGCTGCCAGCCTCCTACCATACACCGCCTGTCGCTATTTCAGCGGTGTTTGCTGGCTTGTTGACGAAAGTGGGCGTTTACGCACTGTATCGCGTGTTTAGCCTAATCTTTGTCGGTGATATCGCCTTTACTCACGGCACTTTGTTGATGTGGATGGGTATTTTCACCATGGTGACGGGCGTGCTGGGTGCGGCGGCGCAGTTTGAAGTACGTCGTATCTTGTCTTTTCATATCGTGAGTCAGATTGGCTACATGATTTTAGGTTTGGCGCTCTTTACGCCATTGGCGATTTTGGGCGGGGTATTTTATCTCTTCCACCACATCGTGGTGAAAACTAACCTGTTCCTTATCGGTGGTGTGATGCATCGTATGCACGGCAGTTACGATCTGGGTCGGTTAGGTGGTTTGTATAAATCCGCGCCGTTCCTTGCGATTTTGTTTGCTATCCCAGCCATGTCTCTGGCGGGTATTCCACCGTTGTCAGGCTTCTTCGCTAAGTTTGTCGTGATCAAGGCAGGTATTGATGCGCAAGCATGGATAGGGGTGATTGCTTCGCTCGCCGTGGGGCTACTGACGCTCTATTCGATGGTGAAAATTTGGGCGGAAGCGTTCTGGAAGAAGCTGCCAGAGGATGCAGAAGTGTTGCCAGCGATGTCAGATTCAGAGCGATTCTTCCTTTACCTACCGATCATCTTGATGGCAATCATCACCGTTACGATTGGTATTAACGCAGAATGGTTTGTCAATCTCGCAAGCATGACCGCGGATCAGCTACTGGATCCTGCGCAATACATCGATGCTGTGTTAGGAGGTCAATAAGATGAAAGCCTTTGGTTGGAATATGTTATTGGCGTTGGCGTGGGTGATCTTATCGGGCACCTACACCATCTCAAATCTCTTTGGGGGCATGTTGCTGAGCTATGTGGTGCTGGCTTACGTACTTCGCGATCAGCCAGCGTTCAAACGTTATTTCGGTAAGTTTCCTAAGTTTGTTAAGTTCGCGCTGTTCTTTATCTGGGATTTGGTTAAATCGAACGCTCGCGTGGCATACGATGTACTGACGCCGACGCATTTGATGAAGCCTGCGGTGATTGCCGTCCCACTCGACATTAAAAGCGATGCCGGCATCACGCTATTTTCGAACTTAATTACCGTTACACCAGGTTCACTAGCACTGGATGTGTCCACCGACAAAAAAGTCCTGTTTGTCCACCTGATGTATTTTGAAGATGAACAACAGCATGTGGCAGAGCTGAAAAAGCTTGAAGCCATGGTGCTGGAAATTATGGAGTAAGGCGACGATGGATACTGTATATACCCTCTGTTTTGCCATGCTAATTCTTGCGCTGCTGATCTCTTCGGTTCGTTTGCTGAAAGGACCGTCGCTACCCGACCGAGTGGTTGCGCTTGAGCTAATGGCCTCACTTACCGTCGGTTTGGTCGTGCTATATGGACTGGCATACCAAGAGCCAGCGTTCATTGATGTGGCTATTGTACTGGCGTTGACGTCGTTTCTGGCGGCTGTCGGGTTCTCGAGCTTTTTGGAGAAAAGAGGAATTCAAGATGATGACTGAGTTTTTTGTTGCGCTATTTGCACTGCTGGGCTCTTTCTTGATGCTCCTTGCCAGCATTGGCTTAAACCGCATGCCTGACTTGCTGACCCGTATGCATGCGACCACTAAAGCAGGTGCGTTAGGTGTGGGTCTACTGGTGATCGCCTTTGCGATTGTTTTTTGGAGCGATTCCGCCATCGTCGTTCGCGCAGCGGCGGTTGTCGTTTTCATCATGGTGACGGCACCGATTGCGGCGCATGTGGTGGCGCGGACCAGTTACTTCGTCGGTGTCCCTGTTTGGGAAGGCACGGTAAAAGATGCCATCAAAGAGCAGTACGATATGGATACGCACCAACTGTCTAGTCAAAACTGTACCGAAGCAATCCCCAGCGCTGCAGAGATGCCCGCTGCGGTGGAAACGCCGGGAGTCAAAGACGAGCCTTCGGCATCGTGACTGCTTTGACGTCGAGTGTAGTCATACTGTAAAGAAAACCGCCCCCACTGCTGGCAGTGGGGGCGGTTTTGCTATCAGAGAGGTTTATCGTCTCAATCCTTAAACAGCCACTTGGAACAGGACTACTTAGGAATGGTGGTAAATATCGTCCACTCTTTGACCACTTCTCGGCTCATGCCGACCACGGTGGCGGACACCTTGCGATCTAAGGCTTCAGTAGTCGCGTCACCCGCGCTTTCTTCGGCTGCGCTGTCTCCAAAACCAACAATGGCGATCCGCTCAGGCTCCACACCATAGTAGAGTAACTCTTGCTCAACGGCATTTGCTCGTAGCTTTGACAGCTCTAGATTGCGTTCCGCGCTGCCAGTTTTACTGGCGTAGCCTTGCAGTTGTATAGACGTCTCTGGGTATTGGGCAAGAAACTCTGCCATCGCTTCAATTTGGGTTGAATATTGCCAATCGACTTCGGCCGAATTGTTTGCAAATAAGATAAACAGCTGCGACTCTTCGCGTTTCGCGAGGGCTTGGCCGCAGCCATCGTTGTCAATAAGGGCTCCCAACGGTGTACCGGGGCAGAAGTCACGTGCGTTCACTACGCCATCACTGTCGTCATCGGTGAGATCAAACGGTTGTTCTGCTGTGGGAGTGTCAATATAGTCATACTGATCGTCTTCGGCTTGTGCGGTAAAGGCAAGCGCTACACTGAGCAGAGAAAACGGGAATAGCATCAATTTGTTCATCTTAATACTCCATCTTCTCTTGCCACTCTTTTGGCGTATCCACTAATAGTGCGTCGAGCAAGTTGCCGGTTGCATTCATCACTCGATACTTGGCGTACTGCTCAGCGTAGTGGGCGTCGAGGTAATCTTTACGCGCCTCAAACAGTTCGTTTTCGGTGTTGAGTAAGTCAAGTAGGGTACGTTGGCCGATACGATACTGTTTCTCGTAGGCAATCACTGTTTCTGAGGCAGAATCGACATGGTCGGAGAGGAACTGCTTTTGTTGCAAGGTCAAATCAAGCGCACTCCAAGAGAGGCGTAAACCTTCCTCTACTTGACGATACGCGTTGTCGCGTAAATCTTTGGCCTTGTTAAGTTGATAAGCCGCTCGTTCTGAGAGATCGCTGTCGCTGCCACCATTATAGAGGTTGTAGCGCATGCGAAGCATGGCAAGGGTTTCGTCACTCCGCCCTTCATCGCCGCCAGCGTCATCTCGCCAAGTTTGACTCGCTTCAATAGAGAACGTGGGGTAGAAGTTACCTTTAGACTGCTTGTATTGAAAACGTGCAGCATCAACATCCGCGTGTGAGGTTTGAATCACAGGGTGAGAGGCAATCGCCTGATCAAGTGCCTCCTCCAGAGTAAGAGGAATACGTGATTCGTCAGCACGCGGGTAGATGAGCCCAAGCGGTACTTGACCTACCACTCGCTGAAACTGAGTATGGGTATCAAAGAGGTTATTTTGCGCGGCTAGCAAGTTACCATGCGCTTTGGCGATACGCGCTTCAACCTGCGTAACATCAGCGGTTGAACCAACGCCAGAGTCGGCGCGACGTTTGATGTCTTTGTAGATGTCTTTATGGACCTTGAGGTTACTCTCTGAAAGCTGCAATACCTCGTAGGCTTTAACGGCATCTAGGTAAATCTCGGTGACTTGAAGTGCAAGGTCTGAAGCCTGCGACAAAAGTTGTAGCCTCAAAGACTCCGCATCCGCCGCGGTGCGGTCGATATCGTTTAATGTTGCGTTACCGTCCCACAGCAACTGCGTTAAGCTTACGGTCGCTTCCTTTCGGGTGAGGTCGCTACTCCCTCCACCTACGCTTTCAGCATCGTTAATTCCTTCATAACCGATACCCGCATCTAAATCGATACTCGGCAAGTACGCACCGACTGCCGCATCGCTAGATTTCACGGCACTGCGGAACTCATTGTAGCTCGATTTTAGATCCGGATTAGTGGCAATGGTATAAGCCACCGCTTGTTCTAACGTTTGTGACTGTGCTGCGAGGCTCAACATCAGTGTGCTCGCGGCGACGCATGATAACTTCCAGTTCAAGGTGATCTCCCTATACATCTCGTTACAGATAAGACGCTGTCACATAAGGTGTTTGTATTTCGTTATAGTTGTTACTAGCTTAGCCTTTCTAATGACAAAGTGAGAGGGGCAAATTCAAAAAATGACCGAATGTAGTACTCATTTACAGGTGTTGTCTCATTTTTGAGATGTTGGAGGTGGTTTTTACTCATTGAGTTTGGGGTAGGGCGCAATTTTATACCGAGTTTTTGTCGTTCATTTTCTTATTACTTGCGTAGATGCCGCTACACGCAATGGCTCTTATGACCTCCCGGTTTTTTTGATTCAGCTTATTAACTGAAATCATTTCGATTGACGTGGTCTATTAACACTTTTGTTTTGATAGATTAATTAATAATTTGATTCGATATTGCGAAAATGAGTTGCCAATTTCCGGCAAATTATGATACTTTCGCGCGCAATCTCGGAGAGCAGTCGTAATGACGCTCTGGGGGACACGCGTGAGGTCATTCGGGCTGAGTGAACACCACGTAGGGTAGGTATCGATAAGTCCTTTTATCGATAGACGGGATACTGTTGTCGTATAGCGACATATGAATGGGAAACCCAACATTGAATCCACTAAATAAACACACATTGATCAGCTTAGTTCTTCCTGAGTGCCCTGTTTTACAAGACAGTTGCATCACTGAACCTTGATTTTCTACTAAACGTCGAATCCATCCCATGTGATGGTCTGTTTATGCTTGGTTGCGATTTGCTATCGACACCGAGCCGTTTGCTGTTCCTTTTCCTCTCCCATTTTATCTCGGAAAAGGCCGAAAATTGTTTCAATGGAACTTATCATGAGCACAGCTTTTGAAGTCGATACCAACGCTATCGCAACCCCTTTTTCAACTCAGATTCCTGTTGTGGATGGTCTGTATGATCTCACGCCTGATCAAATTTTGCTTGATCAGCAACAGCACGAATCTGAAGTTCGCTCTTACCCTCGACGTCTACCGATTGCGATTAAACAAGCGTACGGTGCTTTAGTTGAAGATACTCGCGGTCAGTTATTCCTCGACTGTCTGGCCGGTGCGGGCACATTGGCGTTGGGTTACAACCACCCAGAGATCAACCAAGCACTGAAAGATCAGCTCGACAGCGGATTGCCATATCAAACATTGGACATCGCCACCCAAGCGAAGACCCACTTTATCAAGACGGTGAAGGAATTCTTGCCTGAGCAATTAGGCGACAATTGTGTGATTCAATTTTGCGGCCCTTCAGGTGCGGACGCTGTAGAAGCTGCGATCAAATTGGCGAAGCAGACCACCGGTCGTAACACCATGTTTGCTTTCCGTGGTGCGTACCACGGTATGACAAACGGCACTATGGGCATGATGGGCAACCTAGGCACTAAAGCGCGTCGTACTGGCCTGATGTCTGATGTGCACTTTATGCCATTCCCTTACAGCCTGCGCTGCCCATTTGGGTTGGGTGGCGAGGAAGGCGCCAAAGCCAGCATTCGTTACATTGAGCGTCTCTTGAATGATGACGAAGCGGGCATCATGAAGCCGGCAGCGATTATTGTTGAGCCGGTTCAAGGTGAAGGCGGTGTCATCCCTGCACCTGCATTCTGGCTGCAAGGCCTGCGTCGTATCTGTGATGAGCACGGCATCCTGCTGATTTTTGATGAAATTCAATGTGGTGTAGCGAAAACAGGTTACAACTTTGCGTTTGAAGAGGCGGGTATTGTGCCAGACGTGCTCTGCCTATCGAAAGCGATTGGTGGCGGTATGCCGATGTCGCTGTTAGTGATCAACAAGCAGCACGACACTTGGAAACCGGGCGAGCACACGGGCACCTTCCGTGGCAACCAGTTGGCAATGGTCTCTGGTGCCAAAGCACTTGAAATCATTCAGCGTGACAACTTAGTGGAGCACGCTAACATCGCCGGTCAATACCTGCGCCTTGGTTTAGAAAATATCCAAAAGCGTGTCAACTGTGTAGCAGAAGTTCGTGGTAAAGGCTTGATGCTAGGCGTTGAAATCAAGAAAACCAGCGACGAGAAGAACAAGTTTGGCGAGCCAGCCTCCGATGGTGCGATGACGTTGCGCATTCAACGTGCGGCACTGGAACGTGGTTTGATGGTTGAAAAAGGCGGCCGTGACGGTTCGGTTATCCGTTTCCTACCACCGCTGATTATTTCGTTTGAACAAATTGATTTTGCGCTACGCATACTTGAAGCGGCGATGATTGCTGCTGGCGCGGATTACGTTGAAGCACCTGCGGACAACCAAAAGTGGAACAAGCACTTTATTCACACCGGTGAGCAGGGTGCGGATGAGTTCGCGGCGGTAATGTCTCACACCACGCATGTGATGAAAGCGATGTTTGAGCAAGTGGAAAAACCATACTCAGGTATGGATCCTAAATTGCTTGAAGCGCAAATCAATGCGGTCAACCTTGATGCCTCTGAAACCAGCTTGAAAGAGGTGATTGCCAGCACGACCGACTTGGTGGCGAAAAATGCCATTTTCACTCAGCACCCAAGCTGTATTGCTCACTTGCACACACCCCCTTTGATGCCATCTGTGGCGGCAGAGGCGATGATTGGTGCGCTCAACCAGTCAATGGATTCATGGGACCAAGCGTCTTCTGCAACTTACGTTGAGCAAAAAGTGATTAACTGGCTGTGCGACAAATACGACATGAGCCAAGACGCCGACGGCATCATGACCAGCGGCGGCACGCAGAGCAACCAAATGGGTCTTATGCTGGCGCGTGATTGGATCGCCAACAAACTTTCTGGCCACTCTATCCAAAAATTGGGTTTGCCTGATTACGCCGACAAATTGCGAATCGTCTGTTCGGCTAATGCGCACTTCACCGTGCAAAAATCTGCCTCTTGGATGGGCTTAGGTGAGAAAGCAGTGTTACCCGTTCCAGCAAATATCGACGGCACCATGAAAACAGAGCTGCTTGAGCAAGTGGTTGCGGATGCAAAAGCGCAAGGCTTGATTCCATTTGCGATTGTCGGTACGGCAGGGACCACGGATCATGGCGCGATCGATGATCTTGAGCGTATCGCCGAGGTTGCCGAGCAGCACGAACTCTGGATGCATGTCGATGGTGCATACGGCGGTGCACTGATTCTCAGTGGCTCAAAAGGTCGCCTCAAAGGTGTTGAGCGCGCAAGCTCCATCAGCGTGGACTTCCACAAGCTGTTTTTCCAAACCATTAGCTGCGGCGCTTTGCTAGTGAACGACAAAGCAAACTTTGCGTTCTTGCTTCACCACGCAGACTATTTGAACCGTGAGCACGATGAGTTGCCAAACTTGGTCGACAAGTCTATCGCGACCACCAAGCGTTTCGATGCACTGAAAGTCTTCATGACAATGCAAAGTGTAGGACCAAAGGCGCTCGGTGAGATGTACGATCACCTGTTAGAGCAAACTCAGCAAGTGGCGTATATGGTTGAGGAGGCACCTGGTTTTGAACTGTTAGCCAGACCTGCACTATCGACGGTGCTATTCCGCAGCACGCTGGGTGACGAAGCGAACTTGGATAAACTCAACCAGAAAGTGCGTATTGAAGCGCTGGTACGCGGTATTGCGGTATTGGGCGAAACCGTCATTGCGGGCAAATCAGCTCTCAAGTTTACGATTTTGAACCCAACGCTTTCATTGAAAGATTTTGAGAAACTATTAAACGACATCAACCAGCTTGCGGTTGAACTAGTAAAATAAGGTAACAAAGACCATGGCAATTCTACAGATTGGTGCCGGCGGTGTTGGCTGGGTAGTCGCGCACAAAGCGGCTCAGAACAACGACGTCCTCGGTGATATCACTATCGCATCACGTACTTTAGGTAAGTGCGAGAAGATCATCGAATCGATTCAGAAGAAAAATAATCTGAAAGATTCAACTAAGAAACTAGAAGCGCGCGCAGTGAATGCGGACGACGTGGAGGCACTGGTTGCCTTAATCAAAGAGGTTCAGCCTGATCTTGTGATCAACGCGGGTCCTCCTTGGGTCAACATGGCGATCATGGAAGCGTGTTACCAAGCAAAAGTGTCATACCTAGATACCTCGGTAGCGGTTGATTTGTGCTCAGAAGGTCAGCAAGTGCCTGAAGCGTACGATTGGCAGTGGGGTTACCGTGAGAAGTTTGAAGAAGCAGGCATCACAGGCATTCTTGGCGCTGGTTTCGATCCAGGCGTGGTATCGGTATTTGCCGCGTATGCGGTGAAACACTTGTTCGATGAAATCGACACGATTGACGTGATGGATGTCAACGCGGGTGATCACGGTAAGAAGTTTGCGACTAACTTTGATCCAGAAACCAACATGCTTGAAATCCAAGGCGATTCTTTCTACTGGGAAGACGGTGAGTGGAAGCAAGTACCTTGTCACTCTCGTATGCTTGAGTTTGATTTCCCTAATTGTGGGGCTCACAAGGTGTACTCTATGGCGCACGATGAAGTGCGCTCAATGAAAGAGTTCATCCCTGCAAAACGCATTGAATTCTGGATGGGCTTTGGTGATCGTTACCTTAACTACTTCAACGTGATGCGTGATATTGGCCTACTGAGCCCAGATCCGCTGACGTTGCATGACGGCACTGTGGTTCAGCCACTGCACGTATTGAAAGCGTTACTTCCTGACCCGACCTCATTGGCGCCAGGCTACACAGGTTTAACCTGTATCGGTACTTGGGTGCAAGGTAAGAAAGATGGCGCAGAGCGCAGCGTGTTCATCTACAACAATGCGGACCACGAAGTCGCCTATCAAGATGTGGAGCATCAAGCGATCTCTTACACGACAGGTGTGCCAGCTATTACGGCTGCGCTTCAGTTCTTCCGTGGTAAATGGGCGGATAAAGGCGTGTTCAACATGGAACAGCTCGACCCAGATCCGTTCCTAGAGACCATGCCTGAGATTGGTCTAGATTGGCATGTTCAGGAACTCGAGCCTGGCCAACCCGTGATTCATAAACTCAAATAATCGAGTATCGGGTGTGAGTCCACACCCAGCGATGCTCATCAAAGCAGCCATTGGTCGTGTTCAATGGCTGTTTTTGTCATTTAGGGTTCTGTGGCGGTACAGCACAGTAGAACTCTTAAGCAGGAACTCGTGATGCACAACGAATTGAAAACTCCGTACTTTATGATCAACGAAGACAAGTTGATTGACAACCTAGAGAAAGCCAAGCAGCTCAAAGAGATTTCGGGTGTTAAGCTGGTGTTGGCGCTGAAATGTTTTTCAACCTGGGGCGTGTTTGACATCATCAAGCCCTATCTTGATGGCACCACCAGCTCTGGCCCATTTGAAGTGAAACTCGGCTACGAAACGTTTGGCGGCGAGACGCACGCCTACAGCGTGGGTTACAGTGAAGAGGATGTGCGTGAAGTCGCAGACATCTGCGACAAGATGATCTTCAACTCGCAATCACAACTTGCTGCGTACCGTCATATCGTTGAGGGCAAGGCGTCGATTGGTTTGCGTCTCAACCCAGGTGTCAGCTATGCAGGTCAAGATCTGGCTAACCCAGCGCGTCAGTTCTCTCGTTTGGGCGTGCAAGCGGACCACGTTAATGCAGAGGTGTTTGATGGCATCGATGGCGTGATGTTCCACATGAACTGTGAAAACAAGGACGTCGATGCGTTTATTGGCTTGCTCGATTCTATCTCTCATCAGTTTGGTGACTACCTAGATAAACTCGACTGGGTGAGCATGGGCGGTGGCGTCTTCTTCACTTGGCCAGGTTATGATATTGAAAAGCTGGGTCTAGCACTCAAAGCCTTTGCCGACAAGCATGGCGTGCAAATGTATCTTGAGCCGGGGGAAGCCATCATCACTAAGACCACAGATTTAGTGGTTACCGTCGTGGATATCGTTGAGAACGGCAAAAAAACAGCGATTGTTGATTCGGCGACCGAAGCGCACCGCTTAGATACGCTTATTTACAACGAGCCTGCCTCGATTCTAGAAGCGTCTGATGGTGGTGAGCATGAATATGTGATCGGATCATGTTCGTGTCTTGCTGGGGATCAATTCTGTGTTGCACACTTTGACCAGCCGCTTGAGATTGGTCAGCGCCTTCATATTCTTGACAGCGCGGGCTACACCATGGTGAAACTGAACTGGTTCAACGGCCTGCGCATGCCATCTGTGTACTGCGAGCGCTCGTCTGGTGAGGTACAGAAGCTGAACGAGTTTGATTACTCGGATTTCAAACGCTCTCTCTCGCAATGGAGTGTCCGTTAAACATCAATATAATGTGATGAATAGACGGTTCTACAAGCCATTTCTCCCAAACCCTGTCTTCGGATAGGGTTTTTTATTGTCGTCAGAATTGTCTGAAAATTCGACGCTTTAGCTGCATCTGGTATCAGGTTCGCTACAATTAACCATGATCTAGGTTAAATTCTTGACTATTAGGCGTTAACTGTGTGTACTGAGTGTGCACATTATTAAATATACCTATAAAAAATTTGTTGCTGGGTTGTTTTTGATTCGGTTGTCAGGTGAGTTAAAGGCTAGGAGAGCAGATGCGCCCTATTATGTATATTGAAGTTGGCGGCGTCCTTTGGCAGATCATGCCAGATGGTAGCTGGCAACAAATCCCTTTCGACGCCAGCAAAGAGCCAGATGTGCTGGTGATTACTCAAGATGTCGAGGGTGACAATCTTGTCCTGACGCCAGAGCAAGAAGAGGCCATTGAAGCGCAGCTAGACCAAGTGGTAGAAGAGCTGACTCAATACACGCTTAACAACCGAAGCGGAGAGGCGTACTCAGGCGCGAATTCGCAAGAGAGTCAAAGCGCTTCTTTGATTAACTTTGTTCAAGCAACCCTTCAAGAAACCATCGCTAAAGCGGGCTTTGACACCCGTCCTAACGACCCTTTCGCCAACGATGATGCCCAGCCTGAGCAAGAAGTGCTCGATCTCCTTAATCAAAACGCCCAACTGAGCGTGGATATCCTCGATGGCGGAGACGGCTACGAAAACCGATTTGAATCGCCAGGTGTGGTGATCCAAGGAACGGCGCCGAATATTCGTGACGGTCGCACCGTCAACATCACCATTACCGATATCAATGGTAAGAGTGTATCAACCACTGCAGTGACGAATGATGAAATTTACTCGGTAAGCGGAGTGGATTTGACCTCTCTCGCCGAGGGACCCCTGTTGGTTAACGCCGTGGTCGCAGACAACTTTGGCAATAGCGTCAGCGCCCAAGACAACACCATCAAAGATACCCTTGCCACCATTGATGTCGACTTTGATGGCGAGGGTGACGAATACTACAACCAGTTCGAAGTGAGTAACGGCGCCTTAGTCGGGCGTGTCGAGTTCGTCCAAGATGGTCAGCCCATCACAGTGCGAATCATTGACAGTGTGGGAACAACGTTAACACTGAGCTCTGTCGTTTCCGGCGGAACTTGGGCGATGGATAACCTCGACCTCAGCGCACTCGCCGAGGGCACCTTAACCGTTATCGCACAAACCATCGATGTGGCGGGTAACCCTGCAATCGCGCAAGATACCATCACTAAAGATACGTTGGCGTCAATTACGGCGGATGTCGAAGATGGTGGTGACAACGTCATCAATATTAATGAAAAAGAGAGCGTGACGTTCTCCGGCGCCGTGGCCAATGTCGAAAATGGTCAGCCTGTTCATGTCGTGATCACCGATGGCAGTACAACCCTTGAATTTGACACTGTGGTGGTGAACGGTCAGTGGCAGGTCGAGGATGTCGATATTGGTGATTTTGTCGACGGCACTTTAGAGGTCACGGCCAGTACGCAAGATATTGCAGGAAACCCTGCTACCACGACCGATACGAGTACCATTGTCGATACCACTGTCCCTACCATTGATATCGACACCCTGTCGGGCTTTAGCATTTTAGATTTTCGCCAAGGCAATTTGACTACGATGCAAGGCACAACCACGGGGGTTGACGATGGATTGTTGGTCACCATTACCGTTTCAGACGGTACGCAGACGTTAACCTTTCAGGGCGCTGTAACGGGCGATACATGGAGCGTTGAAGATATCGATATCTCGTCGCTTGACCTCAGCCAAACGTGGACCATTGATGCGTCTGTTTATAACGCCATTGGCAACCAAGCTGTCGACGATATGCCGACGATCGTGCTGCCTGACTCGCTCTCATTTTCTGAAACCGTGGTGGGCATATTTGGCAGCGAAGCAAAAGATGCCAGTATTAATGTTGATTTCGCCGATTTTCGTTTTTATTCCGATCAAAGCTTTCTGACCGATAGTGTCACCTCTCAAAACAGCAGTATCACGGTGACAGTCGCTGGCGATGGGCAAAGTCTTGAAGGGCTGAATAACACTGATGAAGTGGTGTTCAGAGCACAAATCGTCGGCGATGAAGTTCGTGTCACCTTTTACAAAGCGATAGATCAAGGCGAAGGGTTAGATTCACTGCAAACGGCTCTGTTGCTTGAAGGGATACAAACCGACGCCGATGGGACAACCGAAACCGTGATTGCCCATTTACCCATTACGATCAAGGACTCCGATCCGCTAGTGTTTGGCGAAAGCTACACCATGACAGAAGGGACAACGTCATCAGGTAACTTGCTCAACAATGATATTGATTTGGATACGCAACTTCTGATCCGAGAAGTAGAAGTCGGTGCTGAAACTAAAGCCATCACCGGCAATCAGCCAGTCAGTTTTACCACCAGTGATGGCGTATTGACGGTATTTGCCAATGGTCACTGGACGTTCACCGCATCGCGAAACTTAGATCACAACGCAGAGCACTTGGTTTCTATTAACTACAAGGCGGGGGATGAAAGCAATGACTTTGGCACCGCAACCGCCACGATCACCATCAACGATGGCGGCGCGGGTGATATTCAAAACGGTGTGGCAAGTAGCACAGAATCCAACCTAAGCGATGTTTCTGCTCCTCTTAACGCAACGTTTGAGGTATTAGCCGGCTCGGATAATCCCGATCCGTCCTCCCTTGTGTTTGCCAATGGCACGCTCGCTTTGCTCGACGCTTTGGGTTTGCAGTCAACCTTAGATTTAGCCGATATCACCTATACCTTAAGTGGCGATGGTACCCTCATTACTGCCAGTTCGGCTGGCGAAACCATTTTTACTTTAACACTGAGCGCAGTCGCCAATGGCGATGATGTGACGGCAACGGTCACCCTTAATCAGTCGCAGCCCATCAGTCACACCTTAAAAAGTGATGCTGTCACTATTCCTCTTTTGATTGCCGGTAGCGATTTAGATGGCACACCATTGTCATCCGGTGCATTTGAGTGGGTGATTCACGACGGTGCGGATCCTGAGTTGGCCAATGCCACCAGCGTGACGCTCAGTGAAAGCGATCTTGGCTCAGCACCGTTAAGTGCAAATGGTAGTTTTTCTCTCACGATCGGCAGTGATTACCTCGATAGTCTGTTTTTTGATTTGGCCGACCAACCAATGTTAAGCAGTGGCGGGCGCGATATTGTCTTTGTCTTGAATGACGACGGCTCGCTCTCTGGCTATACAGAAGATCTGCACACTCGTCTGTTGCCCGATGAACTGGTGTTTACCGTCACCTTTGCTCAGCCTGACAATGACGCGGATGCAACCGTTCCCTATACCGTCACACTCTATCAAGCACTCGACCAACTGGATGGTGATAGCACGTTGCCGATCGTGGTCACCGCCAAAGATAACGATGGCGATGAGTCGAAATTGACCTTGGATATTACCGTCAGCGATGGTGGCGTGCCGAGCATTGGTTCTGGGAACGTCGATTTGTCTGAAACGCCAAGAGCAACAGGCGTGACAGCGAAAGCGACCGCCGACGTTTCGTTTGATGTCAGTGCAGCGTTTGACCCATTGGTTTATTTGGGCTTGGGCGTTGAAACGGGTGATGCCGTGTTGGACTCGAATGGCGATCCCATCACCCAAAACGGTCAAGCGATCACATGGCGAGACAATGGCGATGGGAGTTACGATGCCATTCTCTCCAATGGTCAAACCGTTTTAAGCGTTTTTCTGCCTAGCGATTTTGTACTGGCGGCAGGCGACACGACAACGATTGATGTACGTCTTGAGCTGTATCAGCAAATTGATCACAACCTTGCAGGCAATGATTTAAGCTTAACCATCCCCGTACCGGTCTACACAGTGGATTCAGATGGGACGGAAAATACCGTTGAATCGAGCATCACCATTTTTGATGGCGCGGATCCTCAAATTGAAGTGACTGGGTCGATGGATGTCGATGAAGAGGGGTTGACCTCAGGTCAGCAAGACAGCGGTATTGAAACGTCGACGCCTTCGATCAACTTGATTGAAGGTTCGGATGATATCGTTTCCTTGAGTTTAGATCGCACCGCCTTTGATGCACAAGGTTATACCAGTGGCGGCGTCGCACTGATATTGGCTGAGGTCGACATCAATGGTTGGTACTATGCGATGGCTGATGGCGACGAAGCGTTTCGTATCCGTTTCAACCTAGATGGCAGCGTTGAATTTGAATTGTACCGCCCATTGGATCACGAATCGGGGTTAGGTGAGAACAACCTCGAACTCAACTTTTCTTTGACGGCGACCGATGCGGATGGCGATATTTCAACTGCCGTAGACTACACCGTCAATGTCAAAGACGATGTGCCGATCTCGGTAGATTCGACGCTCAATTTGGTCGAAGGGGACAGTCAATCAGGCAACATGATCACCGCATTTGGCCGTGTTGGCGCCGATGGTGGTCAGTTGGTCAGCATCGGTTATGATGTCGATGGCAATGGTAGCTATGATCAGTATGTTTTTAGTGATGCCAATCCGTCATATACCATCAATCTCTATAACGACAACACCCCATCAGTCAGCTACGGCACGCTAACGGTCAATCGAGACGGCAGTTACACCTTGGTGACCAACGATAGCGTAGATGCAGACCCAGTATTGAATGACTTCCTGCAAATGGTAGTGCGGGACTTTGATGGCGATGAAGCCACCAGTGAGATTAGCTTTGTACTGGGGGACAACGAAGGCTTTATTCGTGTTGCTGATACGCAAACGACCGAAGACAATCTCGCTACGCTGGCGATTGAAGTCTCAACAGGGGATGTCGACCAAGAAGAGCAGGTGACGCAAATCGCCATCAGCGAAAGTTCGCTTCAAGGTGGTTCACTCTATCTCAATGGTGTGCTTCTTGTTGCCGTTGACGGATTGATTACCCTCTCTGGCAGCCAACTCGATAGCTCGAATCCTAGTTTAGTGGTACCCAATGGTACGTTGACGTATCTTCCTGCGGAAAATCAGTCAGATACTACACAGTCGATTTCTCTTGATGCCTCTGCGGTGATCAGCACGGATACGGGTCCTCGAGATCTAACGGAAACGCTAGAGGTCTCGGTGTTACCGATTGCTGATACCCCTGAATGGGGCCAGTCCCAGTTTACTTACAGTACCGTTGAAGATGCCGACGAGGCGCTGTCACTGGATATCACGGCCAACCTTGTCGACCTTGACGGCTCTGAATCGCTTAAATATGAGATCTCAAATATCCCCGACGGGATCACCGTTACCCTTAATGGCTCGCCCATCAGTGAAGGTAAACAGTACACTCAACCTCAACTCGATCAGATGAAAATCGAAGCGGACCCGAATGTCGCGGGGAGTTTCACGTTCGATATCAAGGCGATTGCGATTGAAGCGGGGAATAGCTTTGCTAGCAGCGATGATAAAACCGCTGAAACCACCTCACAGGTGGTGGTCAACGTGAGACCGGATGCCGATACGCCGACCCTTGAAGTCAAAGACATCAAAGGACTGGAAGATGAGGGGATCAATCTTCAAGATTACATCTTCGCTGACCTCACCGATACCGACGGCTCAGAAAGCTTGCGCATCAACATTCAAGTACAAGACGGCTGGACTATTGAAGGCGGCAGCTATATCGGTAACAACCAGTACACGGTGTTTGCGGCGGATCTTGCGGCTGGTTTAGTGACGTTGGTGCCTAAAGAAGACATCAGTTCCTACACGGAATCACTCTTTATCAATGTGACCGCTGTGGCGACAGAATCTACCCAAGATGGCTTGATTCCAGAGAACTCTGAAGCGTCAAGCAACACTGAAACGATTCAAATTTACCTCAAAGGCGTGGTGGATGAGCCGACGGTCATCGATGGCGGCCAAGGGCATTGGCAGTATGATGCTGAGAACAAGGTGATCAGCAATCAAGCGGACATGTTGGAAGATGCGCTAATCGCACTCGATTTTGTTGTCCAAACCAGTGACGATGATGTCTCAGAAGCGATCAATATTCTACTCACCGATATTCCAGAAGGTACCCAGTTAGTTGATGCTTCTGGAAACCCTGTTGCGTTAACCATCGCGTATATCGATGACACCACAGGTCCTGTATATCAGGTCAGTAATGACGACTTAGCGTCGCTCTATCTCAAACCAGTTAAAGATTTCAGTGGCCAGCTCACCTTGTCGGTGATCGCGGTGTCGACCGAGCCTGACGGTGATGCCGGCGAGTTCCCAATGACCGTCGAGATTGAGGTGTTGCCTCAGGTGGATCAAGCCGATGGCCAAGTGATTTCGACCCAAGGGGTCGAAGACCGATTGATTTCACTATCGCTTCAGCCGTCCATCAATGCCGATCAGGATGGCAGTGAGACCTTAACCGGTTACGTTATTACGTCACTAGATAACGACCTTACCCTCTACTTTGATGGGGCGCCCATTGAGATTGGAAGCGGCCTCGATTTGAGCACCTTATTGGATGGCGACACGCCCACCCTCGACAGTTTATTAGCCAGTGGCCGTTTGAGCGTGCTGGCCAGCGAAGACTTAAGTGGCGTGTTCAGTGTGGGCATTCAATACCAAGTGACAGATACCTCTAGCGAAGGCGCGACCGATGTTCGCTGGCTTGACGGTTCGCTGAGTGTCAATGTGAGTGCAAAAGTCGAGCTGGATACGCGTCTTGAAAGCTCCGGCAGATTGTACAGCAGTGATGATGGCTCCGCGGTGGATATATCGGATGCGGTCATTTTCATTGACGAAGATCTCGATGGCTCAGAATACCTCGATTACATTTTGCTCGTCGTTCCGGATGGGTACACCTTGATTGTGACGCATCCTAATGGTGCTAGCCAAGACGGTGATGGTAATTGGCTGATTCCAGCAGCGGGTTTGACCAGTGACAGCTTCCAGGAGAGCGTGACACAAATTCTAAATGGTGCGACTATCTCCAGCGCACAAAACACCCCAGTGTTGGATATCGTGGTTCGCGCGCGCGTGCTTGACGGCAGCGATGACCGCTTTATCGATACCAGTTTTGAACTGCAGATCACCGGTCATGATGGCAGCGGAACATGCGATCCAGTCGGAACGCCCGGTGATATTCAGTCAGGCGATATTACGCAACCGGAAGGCGACAACATCGACCTCTCTGGGCTACTCAATAGTGATGTTGCTAGCGATCCAGACAACGTCATCTCGTTCTTTGTGCCGGCCGATTCACTGCCCGAAGGTGTTGAGATTCAGGGCAGTGGTGTCACTGTAGAGTATGATCGTTTGGGGAACGTGATTGGCTATTCCATTACTGCTTCGGCGCTGGACAGTTTGGTCTTGACTGGTATTGATGAAGATTATGCGGGTATCCTAACCTTTACCGTTCAAACCATAGAAACCTCAGCCTGTAATGGCACCTCGGTGACCACAGACCAAACCATTAGTATCAAGATTACGCCCGTGGTCGATGACATTGCGGTCACAGCGGATACTTACACGATTCAAGAGGATGCGGTCAGTGACCTCAATCTATCGCTCATTCTTGGCGATAGTATAGAAGACAGCCAGATGATCACTGGCGAGGGTACTGAAGCAACGGGTAAAGAGACGGTCAATAGCTTGACCGTGACTCTGACTGCCGGTGCGACGCTGTCTGGCCCTGAGGACGTGTTGCAAGACAACGGCGATGGAACGTGGACTATTTTGCAGCCTGCTCGATTAAATGAAGTCGAGTTGGTGCCGCCAGCGCATTACAGTGGAGACGTCGTGATGACCTTCACTGCCAATATCACCGATGAAGCAAGTGACATCGCCGAAACTGACACACAAGATAAATCCACCACAGTCACCGTCAATGTTGAACCTGTCGCTGATGAAGCGAATCTTGTGACAGAGAACGTGACTGGCGACGAAGACAGCTATATTTCTCTCGGCTCCATGAGTGCGGCGCTGATCGATCAAGACGGATCAGAAAGCCTCTCTTTGAGTTTAAAAGGTGTCCCTGATGGTGCGGTTGTAGTTTACAAAGTGGGAGACAGTTACGAGCTTGCACCAAACAATGGTCCTGATGGCGGCACTTTTGACGGCAGCAACACCTATGAGTGGCAGTTAGACAGTGCTCGCTTGAGCGATGTGTACATTCTTCCGCCACGTGACTTCAGTGGTGATATGCCTCTCTCCTTGGAAGCGATAACCCAAGAGCTTGAAAACAGTGATGTCAATTTCACCAGCTCTGAATTCATTGTCGGTGTATTGCCGGTAGGTGACCGTGTAGAGTTGGTCGACCTGGCTGATAGCTTGACGAGTGAGGAAAACACCGGTGTAGAGATTACACTCAATGCCTCGAGTTTTGAGACCAACAGTGACGAGTACCTACTACTCAGTTTTATTGTTGAACCGACTTCTGACGCTAGTGCGTTTACGGGCTTAGATCGGATAAAAGTGGGATTGCAAACCTCGGTGTTTTTGTCGACAGGCGATGGCCGAGCGATCGCGACTGTACAGGTTAAAGCGAGCGAAATTAACAACGTCACTTTCTTCCCGGGTGATGCTTTTGGAGAGTTCGACGTGACGATTTCTGTGTCGAGCTATGATCAAGCGATCGTGTTGGGTGAGCTTGCCGATGACCTGGGCGAGGCGACCGAGGAGAGTTTAACATTAACCATTACGCCGGAGCCTGATGCGCCCACTCTGACTGTGGATTATGACACCATTGTCGCCGATGCCGATGGCATCATCCCATTGGGGCTGAGTCTTGAACTTATCAATCCAGCCGACAATGAAACGGGCAGCGTGATCATCTCTGGCTTACCGAGTGGCCTAGTGTTAAGCGCGGGTACTAGTCAAAACGGTAAGTACACCGTTGCGATGGAGGACATCGCTGATTTATCGATTGTTAGCGGCTACGATGGAGCCAGCGATTTTCAGTTGTCGATTGAGCCGGTGGCCAGCATAGGTTCCGATTCAGCAAGCGGTGTCGCGCAAGTTATTGACATCAGTTTGCAAGACCCTAGCGTTGTCTCAACCACGTTGACGGGTACTGATGGCGTTAATGACCGATTTGTGATTGGTCAAAGTAGCGGCACCGATACGATTACGGATTATGAATACAGCGCCGATAGCGATGCCATCGACTTAAGTGCGATTTTAACTGGCGTGAGCGACGGCGATAGTGCGGCGCAAAAACTCGATATTCGAGATGACGGCGGGGATGTCTTGATTGAGGTGACACCAGATGGCAGCACAGTTCAGCAATCCGTGCGTATTGCGGGTGTGAGTCTTAACGACTTCGCGCCGAGTGTGAGCGGGGAAGCCGAGATTCTGCAAAAAATGATTGATGATCAAAACCTCATCGTGCAGTAAAAGATGGGAAAGAAGGCTATGGAACAAAACGGGGCGTTAGACCCTTGGTATGCGGCCCTTGAGTGGTGGGTAAACCACTTTGATAAACGTTGCCACAAGGATTTGTTGCTGACGGGGTTGCCGCTGTCTGAACGCGGTAGGTTGGATCATCAGCTATTTTTCCGTGCGTTGGAACGGGCACAGCTATACGCGACGCCGTTGCCACTGTCAGAGATCACTCCACAATCCTTACCCCTCTTACTGGTGGACAAACACAGCAATCAACCTCATATCGTCACCAAATACGATGAGCAAGGCTATCAGCTGTGGTCGGAAGATCGCGAGAAGACCATGAGCGCCGAAGAGATCAAGCGGTGCTCAGAGCCCAACCTGTGGCGCATTGACGTTCAAGCACACTATGATGAGAGAATCGAAAGCTCGCAGCCTCGTTCCCAAGGGCATTGGCTATGGAACGTGGTCAAAGAGGTGAAGCCTTGGTACCGAGATCTGCTCGTAGCGTCTTTACTTATCAATGTGCTGGCTCTGGTTGTCCCGCTGTTCACGATGAACGTGTATGATCGAGTGGTGCCCAATCAAGCCTTTAGTACCTTGTGGGTACTGGTGGTTGGGGTCTGTGTCGTGATTGTTTTCGACTGGTTGCTGCGCGAGGCGCGAAGCTCAGTGACGGATGTCGCTGGGCGTTATCTGGATAATAAGCTGTCTGCCATCTTGCTTGGTAAAGTATTGGGGATGAAGCTAGAAAACCGTCCGCAATCGATCGGGGCGTTTTCTCGCCAACTTCAAGATTTTGATAGTGTCCGTGATTTCTTCACCTCCATTTCTCTGGTGACCTTGATTGATCTGCCTTTTACCCTGCTGTTTTTGCTTCTTATCGGCTGGCTAGGTGGGGCGATGATGTTGGTTCCTGTCACTGTGATGTTGGTGCTGATCGGGTTGTCGGGCGCGATGAAAGGCAAGATAGAACAAACCCAACAGGAGACGGCAGCGCTGTCGAGCCAGCGTCAAGCCCAACTGTTTGATTGCCTAAGTTCGTTGCCTGAAATCAAACAAAATAACGCACAAGGGACGATACAAAAACGCTGGGAGCAGACGGTCGCGTCCTTGTCCGACTGGCAAAATCGTTCTCGTCATTATTCCAACTTAGTGGCGCACTCAATTCAATCGAGTCAGCAAATCGTCACCATTTGCCTCATCGTGTTTGGTGTCTATCAGATTTCTGAGGGCTTGCTCAGTATGGGCGGGTTGATTGCAATTGTGATGCTCAGCGGCCGAGCGGCGGGCAGCATCAATCAACTCTCTCTTCTCATGCTGCGTTATCAGCAAACTAAGACCGCTATCGAAGGGCTTAACGCTATCATCGATTTGCCTCAAGAAGATCAAGAAAGCAGTAAATTGTCCCAAGGCCAGTTCCAAGGTGGCGTGCGTTTAGACAAGGTGAGTTACCAATACCCTCAAACTCCCACACCTTGTTTAGAGAGCGTAAGTATTGCTATTCCCGCCGGTGAGCGTGTTGGGATTATTGGCGCTGCGGGCGCGGGAAAGTCTACGTTACTTGCCATTATCGCCAAGCAGGCCAATCCAACCCAAGGACGCGTCTTTTACGATGAGATTGATAGCCAACTTTGGCCGAGTGCCTCCATTCGTCATCACACCGGCTGGGTGGGACAAAACCCACAACTGCTCTATGGCACAGTGATAGACAATATCACCTTGGGCGCGAACGAGGTCGATCAGAAAAAGTTAGCGCAGGCGATACAGCTTTCGGGACTGGGTGCCTATCTCGATCGTATGAGTAACGGGTTGGAGACCCAAGTGGGTGAAGGCGGACGTTTTTTATCCGGCGGTCAACGTCAAGCGGTGGCGTTGGCGCGTGCGTTTTATCGCAACTCAAGTTTATTGATTCTAGATGAACCGACCGCTTCCTTAGATAGCGATGCAGAGGCGCGTTTATTCCATAGTTTGCAGTCGTTGCCGCGTGACAAAACGATGTTCATTAGCTCGCACAAACACTCCTTCCTCTCCTTGTGCGACCGTATTTTGGTGGTTCATCAGGGGCAGATCGTTGCAGATGGTTCACCCGCAGAGATCTTGCATGCGCGTAAAGAGACCAACAAAAAGCGTGTTCGCTCTGTCTCAGTGGTCAAAGGAGGCAAGCATGAGTAGCACCGCGTGGAACAACGCGCATCTAGCCTATCGCTCACGTCGCTTGATTTGGTTAAGTGGTGCGCTCATTGTTGCCATCATCGTGTGGGCAACGTGGGCCAAACTGGAAGAGGTGGTGGTGGGCGAAGGAAAAGTGGTACCGAGCCTTTCTGTCCAGACGATACAAAGCTTAGAAGGGGGCTTGGTAAAACAAGTGCTCGTCACTCAAGGTGAGCGCGTTGAGCTTGGTCAGCCCATAGCGATTTTAGACGACACGCGTTTTAAAGCGAGCTTTCAAGAGTCGGCTCAACAAGCGCAATCTTTGCTGGCACAAAAGCAGCGTCTGGAAGCCGAATTGATCAGTGTTCAAGTACAAAGCTCGCAAGTTGACTGGCGTGAGCAGGTCAATGTGGTCACCGCGCCCTTTGTGTTAGAAGCGGGCAGCCATAACGCACTATTTAATGAGCGCGCGAACTACTTGGAGCGCATCGGTCAGCTCAATGCAGAGCTTGAAGAGTCGACGTTGCGCATTGAGCAGCAAGCGCAGGCCTACAACGATACCTTGAATGCCATCAAAACATTGCAAAGCAGTCTGGCCATTGTCACTCAAGAGCGCGACATGTTACGTGACGTCGTTGCTAGTGGCGCGGTCGCGGAAGTCGAACTGCTCAAGCTCAATCGTGATTTCGTCAAGCTACAAGGTGACATCGCCAGTTCACAAGTGATGGCGCAAAAGCAAAAAGCCGCTTACGCCGAAGCGATTGCCGATAGGCGAAGCACGGCGCTCGATTTTCGCGCTAAAGCGCAAGGACAACTGAATGAAGTCGCCACTAAACTGGCTCAACTGCAAGAGAGTCAACAGGCGATAGCGGATCAACTTAATCGCACGCAGCTTGTCTCGCCAGTTGATGGACGAGTCAAAGAAGTCTTTGTTCGCACTATTGGTGGTGTGGTGAGACCCGGCGAGCCGATCATGGAGTTAATACCTGAAAATAGCACCTTGATAGTTGAAGCGAGGATCTCACCGCAAGACATTGCTTTTGTGCGCAGCGGCCTTGCTGCGACCGTGAAATTCAGTGCCTACGATTTTGTCATTTATGGTGGATTAGCAGGCAAAGTCACCTATGTCAGTGCTGACGCCCTGCAAACGGAAGAGGGCAATGCCTACTACCGTGCTCACATCACGTTGGATGACAACGAAAAGGTGTCGCAATTTACCATTATTCCGGGCATGCAGGTGGCCGTGGATATCTTGACGGGGGAGAAAACCGTCCTGAGTTATTGGCTAAAACCTATTTTGAGAGCAAAAGAGAATGCTCTTCGAGAACGATAATAAACATAAGGATAGATAATGCGTTCCAAATCGTTACTGTTAGGCGTGTTGCTGTCGAGTTCAGCGCACGCCATTTCTCTGGAAGAGTCGGTGGCGTTTGCCATCGATTACAGCCCAGAGTTGTTGGCTCAGTATTCCCGCTATCAGTCTGTAGTGCGTGATGGTGATGCCGCAAGTGGATTTCAGCTTCCACAGGCCAACCTTTATGCTGCAGCCGGTTATGAGGAGACGCGCTACAACAGTGGCTCATACATTGACCCAGATGATAGAGGCTTAACGCGCACCGAAATTGGCCTAAAAATCTCTCAATTGCTGTTTGATGGTTTTAGCACCAGTTCAAATGTGGCTCGTTTGGGGTATGAGGCAGAAGCGGAGCGCCTAACTTTAATCTCAAGGGCAGAAAACGTGTCACTCGACATTGTGCGTATTTACTTGGAACTGCTGAAAGCGCAAACCCTACTTGAGCTTGCAGAGCGCAATGTCCGAGAGCACCAAGAGATCTACCAAAATGTATTGGACAAAACGCAAAAAGGTTTGAGCAGCAATTCCGATTTAGCGCAGATTTCAGCGCGTGTCGCCACGTCTCAATCCTCTCTTATCGCTTCGCAGAACAATCTCGTCGATCTTCAGACTCAGTATTTGCGCCTAGTGGGCAAAATGCCTACGGACTTGGTCGATCCTGTGTTTGATGACGCGCTGCTGCCGAGCAGTGCGGAGGTGGCGAAAACGCAGGCCATCGACAATCACCCCGAAATTAAGGCGGCGGTATTGGATTTGGATGCCGCGCGTAAAGAGGTCCGCCGAGAAAAAGGCGGTTATTACCCAGAGATCAAGCTTGAGTTGCATGCCAACAAGAATGACAACGTCAGCAACGCTGAAGGGCCAGATGAAGATGCGCGCATCATGCTGACGATGGATTACGATATTTTCAATGGCTTTGCCACCGATGCGAGTGTTGAGTCTTCCGCTTGGCGCGTAGAAGAGGCTCGCGCTATTCGCTTGCGCACTGAGCGTGAAGTCGAAGAGGGCACGCAACTGGCTTGGAACGCCTACGACATGTTAGAGAAACAGATGATGTTACTGCAACAAAACGTGGATGCAGTGAAAATTGCAGAGCTTGGTTATATCCAGCAGTTTAACGTGGGTCGCCGTAGTTTGTTGGATGTGTTGGATGCCAAAGTGGAAGTGTTCTTGGCGAGAAAAAATTATGTTTCAGCTAAATACGATCATACCTTAGCCGCATACCGACTGTTTAATGCGATGGGTATTCTCACTTATGCGCTTCGAGTCGAACATCCAGAAGAGTGGCAAGGGGAGGAGAAACAATGATGAAGTGGTTACCCCTTTCGCTTGTGCTGCTGACCGCTTGTGCGCAAGAGCCAAATATTGAGACGACGCGTCACCAAATTGATGATCTGACCGATGACGATCGCGACGGCGTGATCAATCAGCGTGATTTGTGTGCATTGACGCCGGATAATGTGGCTGTCGACAGACAAGGTTGTACGCAGTGGCAAATTGAAGAAAAAGCCAACGTGATCAGTTTTTTCTTCGACATGGACAAGCACCAAGAAACACCGGAGCATCAGGCGCCCCTTGAGCAGCTTACGCACCTGCTCGATGCGCACCCCGACGCATCGGTAATATTGCTCGGTGATACCAGTCCTGAAGCGAGCTTGGCGTACAACCAGGCTCTGGCTAAGCGTCGCACCTACACCATACGTTTGATGCTTGAGCGACAAGGCATCGACCCCAACCGTATTTCAGAGCAGGAGTTCACCCAAGTGACGGCATTGACTCAGTATCTGCATGCGCGTAAACGTCGTGCCATTGCCGTCGTCATGACCGACGTCATGAGCGTAAAGCCAACGTGGACGATTTTCAGCTCCGAGCAACAATTAACACCCAAAAGCAATGCAGAGGTGAAAAATGAACAGTAAACTTTTGCCACTGATGTCGACTGCGTTGTTTATTATGCCTTGGAGTATGGTCTCTAACGCATCGGCGCAAGACTCGATCACCGCAGTGGCGGTGGACAGTCATATGGTCTCTCTCATCGGTGCATTAACGGATGGCAAGTTTGAGCAGTTGGACATTCT
>NZ_JCBDHE010000015.1:0-30545 GCF_059834225.1 Vibrio sp. R10-SG3-ISO3
GTGCATATCAACCGCTAATGCGACGTCGTTCAATACCATCGGCTTCATGGCTTCTTCGCCATACTCAAAGAAATCGTGTTGATGTTCAACAATACATTTTGCAACTTTGAGTAGCGTCTCATTTCTACTTTCTAAGCTTTTGATCAACCATTTCGCCTCTTGCAAATTGGTGCGAATGTACTGGCTATCGGCACTGTTGCCTTTACCGAGCGCCGCGTACTGTTGGTTGACTTTCAAGCGTGGCACAGAGTCGGGATTGATGGTCACCACCCATTTGCCATGATCTTTGTACACCGACACATCAGGGATAACGTACTCGGCGTGATCTTCAGCGATCCGGCTACCAGGGCGAGGATCTAACTGTTGAATCAGTGCTAAGGTCTCTTTGAGCTCGGCTTCTTTGAGCTTAGTCTCTTTAATGATCAGTTTGTAGTCGCGGTTACCTAATTGATCAATATGATCGGTCAGCACCTTTTTCGCTTCCGCAAGCCAGGGGGTCTCTTCAGGGAAGGTCGCCAGTTGCAGCAGCAAGCAATCTTGCAAGTTCACAGAGCCGACGCCGAGTGGGTCAAATTGCTGGATGCGTTTACGCACCGCTTCAATCTCTTCGATTTCGATCTCTTCATTGTCGAAGCTGTCGAGAATATCTTGCGGTGAAACGGTAAGGTAGCCGTAGTCATCAATGGCATCAATGAGCGCGAGTGCTATGGTGCGATCAGTGTCGCTAAACGGGGTTAGATCCAGTTGCCACACCAAGTAATCTTGGAGAGATTGGGTGGTTTCACCCTGATAAACCGGCATGTCATCATCAACGGCTAACCCGGTGCTACCGGTGTTGGCGCTGTAGACATCATCCCATGTAGTATCGATTTCAAGCTCATTACTGATTTCCGACTTTTCAATCATTTCGGAGCTGTCTTGGGTCTCGATCTCGGAAAATTCAGGTTCTGCAGAATCCGAGTCTGACGCCTCATTGCGGCTCTCTTTTTCCTCAGTACGGTTTTTTTCTTCAACGTTTACCTCGTCATTGGCCTCTTCCACTTCGAGTAGTGGGTTGGAGTCTAATGCTTCCTGAATTTCTTGTTGAAGATCCAAGGTCGACAACTGCAATAAGCGAATCGCTTGTTGCAATTGTGGCGTCATGGCTAACTGCTGTCCTAGCTTGAGTTGTAATGAGGGTTTCATTCAGTAATGCTTGCCTTAATGCTGGAGAACTTTCTTGTTCGTCCTATTATTATCTCTGTTACTTACTGTAATCATAGACGGAATTGTTCACCAAGATAAACTTGTTTCACCTGCTCGTTGTTCAACACTTCGCTCGGTGTGCCCTCTGCAATCAGATGGCCTTGGCTAACGATGTATGCCTTTTCACACACATCCAGTGTTTCGCGAACGTTGTGGTCAGTGATCAAGACACCGAGACCTCTATCCCTGAGGTGTTCAATGATTTTCTTGATGTCGATAACGGAAATGGGGTCGACCCCAGCAAAGGGTTCATCCAACAAAATGAACTGTGGATTGGCCGCTAATGCCCGCGCGATTTCAACTCGGCGACGTTCTCCCCCTGATAATGCCATACCCGCACTGTGTCGAATGTGCTGAATGTGGAATTCTTCAAGTAAATCTTCCAAGCGGTCTTGGCGCTGCTCACGGGTTAACTCTTCACGTGTCTCGAGTACCGCCATGATGTTGTCCTCGACCGACAACTTACGAAAAATCGACGCTTCTTGAGGCAGGTAACCAATACCCATGCGAGAGCGGCTGTGCATCGGCAAAATACTGATATCGTTGTCATCAATGCTGATAGAGCCTTCGTCACGAGCCACTAACCCTACGATCATGTAGAAGGAGGTGGTTTTACCCGCGCCGTTCGGGCCGAGCAACCCGACGATTTGGCCCGATTCGACTTGCAGGCTGACGTCGGTCACGACGGTTCGATTGCCGTAGGTTTTCGCTAAGTTTTGCGCTTTTAATATCGCCATAATTTTTTGTGTCGCTATGGTTTCGTATCGCTGTAGTTACGTATCGATATAGTTACGTATCGAAATAGCTACGTTTCGCTTTAGTGATGCTTTCGCGAGTGATCGCGACGTTTTAGCTCGTTACTCTTGTACCGTTTGTGGCTGAAGAACCGTCGACACGCGGTCGCCTTTCTCTTTGCCGTCTGCAATCAACTTCTGTGAAGAGATTTTATAGCGAATTTTGCTGCCGCGAATCACGCTGTCGTCTTGAGATAGCATCGCTTGGTCAATCATCGTCAGTTGATCATCGCTCATCTTGTAGTAGAGCTCTTTCGCTTCACCGTAAAGGGTTTTACCATCGTCGGTCAACTGGGAAAAAGTCGCTAAATCCCCATACCCTTCAATCTCTTGAATGGAACCATCGGCAGGATCTCGAGTCACTACCACTTTATCGGCGTTGATATTGATGCTGCCTTGCTTGAGCTTCACATCGCCGAGGAAGGTGACTTGGTTACTCTGCATATCGAGCTGTTGACTGTCAGAGTCAATGTATACGGGCTGATCTCGGTCGGTTGAGAGGGCCATGGCGTTGCTTGTCAGTAACAAGCAGGAAATCAGACTAAGGTGTGAGAGTTTCATATCTACCTTGTACGTGTTTGTAGAGGGTTGCGTTGTTATCTGCAAAGTTGCCTTTCATGGCTTGCCCTACTGTTTCAAACTGTGGGCCGACTAAAGTGACTTGGTTGTCAGCCCAAAAATCTCGGTTGTCCAATTGAATACTCATGGTGTCAGTGGACAGAGTGTCAAAGCCAGAGTCTGGCAATAAGTTGGTGGTCAGAACGTCTTCATACAGAGTCAATACATGATCTTTGGTGAGGACACCACGTTTTGCGGTGACTTCCCACTCTTGCACTGTGCCGTCTCGATAGACTTTTAGCACAGGGCTTTGAAAAACGGTATCGCCGCTTTGCGCGAAGTGATCCAAATGAGCAGACGTGATCACATAGCTGCGAATCCCTTGTTCATTGTATGAGGTATTTTCTAAGCCTTGACCACTGAACATGGGCAGTTCTGTGTCCGGATCAACTTGAATATCATAACTTTGCTGCTTGTTGATCAGAGTGTAAGCACTGATGGCGACAACAAGTAGCAAGAGTAGATAGCCAATACGGGTTAGTGTCATATACTCAAACCTTTGTGAGTATCCAGTTCATCGCGTGCTTGAAGGATCAGGTCGCACACCTCACGCACGGCGCCATGTCCGCCACGAATAGCTGTGACATAATTGGCGCGCTGAGCTAGCAATGGGTGACCATCCGCCACGCACACTTTGAGCGCGACTTTATCCATAACTGGCCAATCAATCAAATCATCACCAATGTAACCGGTATGCTCAGGTGCAATGTTGAGCTTGTCGCAAATGTCTTGGTATGCCTTAAGTTTGTCATCTTGGCCTTGATAGATTAGCGTAATTCCCAGTGCTTTCATGCGATTTTCGACAATCGCAGAGCGGCGCCCGGTAATAATGGCAATCTCAATCCCTGCATTCATCAAGGACTTGACGCCATAGCCATCGCGAGTGTGAAAGGTTTTGAGTTCTTCGCCCTGATTACCCATGTAAATCAGGCCGTCAGAAAACACCCCATCGACATCGCAAATAAGCAGTTTAATCTGTTTGGCAATCGCAAACAGATTCGGTTCCACGGGTTGGTAAAGAGTGTCAATCATCGCAGACATTACATCACTCCCGCTTTCAATAAATCGTGCATATTCAGTGCGCCCACGACGCGTTGGTCTTGACATAAAATCAGGCCATTGATGCTTTTGTTTTGCATCAAAGCCAGACCTTCTGCGGCCAGAATGTCCGGGCTGGCCGTCGTCGGGTGTGTGGTCATGACATCACCGATTAATGCGGTGTGGATATCAATACGTTTATCGAGAATACGACGTAAATCACCATCGGTGAAAATGCCCACCAGTTTTTGCGCTTCATCGACCACAGCCGTCATGCCCAATCCTTTCTCGCTGATGACCAAGAGAGCATCGCGAATCACTGTGGTTGGCGTCACCAAAGGCAGTTGATCGCCGGTGTGCATGATGTCTGACAGTTTCAGCAGTAGCTTGCGACCCAAAGCGCCGCCTGGGTGGGAGAGCGCAAAATCTTCGGCGGTAAAGCCGCGTGCTTGGAGCATGGCAACCGCCAGTGCATCGCCCATCACCAGCGTTGCCGTGGTGCTCGAAGTAGGCGCTAAACCGAGTGGGCAAGCTTCTTTTGGCACCGTGATTTGCAAATGCAAATCAGACAGCTTAGCCATGTTGGATTCTGGCTTGCCGGTCATGCTGATGATTTTGATGTTTAGGCGCTTAAGCACTGGGAAAAGGCCTAGGATTTCTGAAGATTCGCCGGAATTTGAAATAGCCAGCACGATATCATTTGGGTCAATCATGCCGAGATCGCCATGCGCGGCTTCGCCTGGGTGGACAAAAAACGCCGATGTGCCCGTGCTCGCCAGCGTGGCGGCAATTTTATTGCCAATATGGCCTGATTTGCCAATCCCCATTACGACCACTTTGCCATCGCGGTTGTTCAAAATGAGATCGCACGCCTTGGCAAAATCGTCATTGAAGTATTGGTCGAGTTGCTTGAGTGCATCAATTTCAGTGTTCAGCACCTCGAGCGCGGCGCTGCGGTAGTCGTACATACAAAACTCCAAAAGGTTAAGCGGCCATGTTCATCACGAGATAGGTTTGGTAGGCGATAAAGCAGAAAAACAGCACGCCACCTTCCAATCGATTGATGCTGCGTGATTTACCCAGCGCCATCGCGACCAATAAGAGTGATACGCCGAGCATGACCCAAAAATCACGTCCCATCGCATACTCGCTGAGCATGGATGGGTTAAGAATGCCAGGGATGCCCATGACCGCAAGAATATTGAATACGTTTGAGCCGATGATGTTACCGACCGCCATGTCATCTTCCCCTTTCATGACGCCAGCCAGTGAGGCAGCGAGCTCAGGAAGACTGGTACCGACAGCAATGATGGTCAGGCCGATGACCAGATCGCTCATGCCAAAGTATTGGGCGATGACCACCGCGTTATCGACTAAGGTGTCAGCAGCGATGGGCAGCAAAATTAAACCGACCACGACCCAGATGCCTGCTTTGAGGTTACTCACCCCTTCAGGCACTTCAGACTCTTGTTCTTCCAGTAGTGCGTCGCCTTTTTGTTTTTCGCTGCGGCTTATTTGCAACATCGCCACAATAAAGGCAGCAAACAGCACAAACAGTAGCGCGCCTTCATAAAAGCCTAAATGGTTATCCCAGAGCAGGACACCCGCTAGGACGGTAACGCCCACCATCAGTGGTAACTCACGTCGAATAACGGCTGAACTGATGGAGAGAGGTTTAATGAGCGCTGTGATGCCGAGAATCAGTGCGATGTTGGCGATATTCGAGCCTAGTACGTTGCCCACCGCGGTATCGGTTTTACCTTCAAGGGCGGCGGTTGCCGAGACCATCATTTCCGGTGCTGAGGAGCCCATCGCCAAGATTGTCATACCGATAACCAACGGAGAAATACCGAAGTTTCGAGCCAGCGCGGCGGAGCCAAACACCAGTTTGTCCGCACTCCAAACAAGCAACACTAACCCGACGATGAGAAACGCAATCGCTTCAAGCATGATAATCCCTAAACAGTAGACAACGTGAGAATTTAACCGTCAATTTTGACGCTTTGCCGTTTAAAAGGGAAGCGGTAAAAGGAGAATTTTCATGTTCATTTTGTTGTGAAATTCGTAATTTAATTATTTTTGTCGTTAAATTAATAAAGAAAGAGTCACTCACAATTCACGCTATGTGGCTTTAAATTCGTCATTAATCTGCTTATGATTGCGCATCAATAGGGATATCAACGGGTTCGTTATGCCAGAAGAAGATTTGGTTACTATCCAGAAGCTTACCTTCTCTCGAGGGACGCGCAAGATCTTCGACAATGTCGATCTCAGCGTGCCGAAAGGCAAGGTCACAGCCATCATGGGCCCATCAGGGATTGGTAAAACGACCTTACTCAGGTTGATCGGCGGTCAACTCTACCCAGACAGCGGTGAGGTGTGGTTTGACGGTCACAATATTCCTTCCCTGAGTCGCAACAAGCTCTATCGAGAGCGCAAAAAGATGAGCATGCTGTTTCAATCGGGCGCACTGTTTACCGACTTAACCGTGTTTGACAACGTGGCATTTCCGCTGCGTGAACATACCGAACTCGACAAAGCCATGATTCGCACTTTGGTGCTGCTCAAGCTGGAAGCTGTTGGCCTGCGCGGGGCCGCTGAGTTAATGCCAAGCGAGCTCTCCGGTGGGATGGCACGCCGCGCTGCGCTGGCTCGCGCTATTGCGCTAGACCCAGAGCTCATCATGTTTGATGAGCCTTTTGTTGGTCAAGATCCAATCACCATGGGCGTGCTGGTAGAGCTGATTCGCAGTCTTAACCACGCACTTGGGATCACCGCCATTGTGGTCTCACACGATGTCCCTGAGGTGATGAGCATTGCTGATAAGGTGTACTTAATGGCCAATGGGCAAGTGATTGCGTCAGGCTCGCCGCAGCAACTGCGTGATAATCCGGATCCACAAGTGCAGCAGTTTCTGCTTGGTCAGGCCGATGGCCCTGTGCCGTTTCGTTATCCCTCTCAACCCATCGCAAAGGAGCTGTTCTCCTAATGTCGGATTTGGTCAATGTCATCGCTCATATCGGGCAACGCAGCTTAGCTATCGCGAGTGCCTTTGGTCGCTCGAGTTTGATGTTGGCGGGCGCGATCATCGCTCGCCCTCAGCCCGTCAAACACTTGCCGTTATTGGTTAAGCAGCTTTATAGCGTCGGTGTGCAATCGCTGATCATTATTGTCTTGTCGGGGCTATTTATCGGCATGGTACTGAGTTTGCAAGGCTACGTTATCTTGGTGGATTTTGGCGCGGAGGGCGCACTCGGCCAGATGGTGGCGTTGTCGTTACTGCGAGAGCTTGGCCCCGTGGTGACGGCGCTGCTGTTTGCTGGGCGAGCAGGCTCAGCATTGACCGCAGAGATTGGTTTGATGAAAGCCACCGAGCAATTATCGAGCATGGAAATGATGGCGGTCGATCCGCTGAAACGAGTAATTGCGCCACGCTTTTGGGCTGGGGTGATCTCTATGCCGCTGCTGACGATGACATTTATGGCGGTCGGCATCTGGGGCGGGCAACTGGTCGGCGTTGATTGGAAAGGGATTGATCACGGCAGCTTTTGGTCGGCGATGCAGGCGTCGGTTGAGTTAGGTCAAGACATAGGTAACAGCTTCATCAAAAGTTTTGTATTCGCTATCACAGTGACCTGGATAGCGCTGTTTAATGGCTATGATGCCGTGCCGACTTCGGCCGGGATCAGCCAAGCGACGACACGCACCGTCGTGCACTCTTCACTCGCGGTACTGGGGCTAGACTTCGTACTCACCGCCTTGATGTTTGGGAATTAATCATGCAACAAACACGAAAGACAGAATTATGGGTCGGCAGCTTTGTCCTTGCCGGAATTTGCGCAATCTTAGTGATGATTTTTCAAGTCGCTGACGTTAAAGGACTCGGTTCTGGTGACACTTACACGCTCAAAGCCGAGTTTGACAACATCGGCAGCTTGAAGGTGCGTTCGCCGGTGAAAGTGGGCGGGGTAGTGATTGGACGCGTGGCGAAAATTGAGCTTAACCCTGAGTCACTGCTGCCGGTGGTGACCTTGTCGATTAGCCGCCAGTTTGACCAGTTTCCGGAGACATCGAGCCTTAAAATTCTCACCTCAGGTTTGATTGGCGAACAGTATATTGGTTTGACGCCTGGATTTGTCTTTGATGATGAGCAGATGCTGGTGGACGGCGATTATATTGAAGACACCAAGTCAGCCTTGGTATTGGAAGATTTGATTGGCCAAGTGCTATATAGCTTTGGCAGTGACTCTGACAAACAGGCAGAGTAAGGAGAAAAGGATGTTTAGAAAGTTAGTGCTTACTCTCGCATTGGTTATTGCCAGTGTTTCGGTTGGAGCCAAAGAGGTCAACAGGCAAGACCCGTATCAAATGATGGTTCAGGTGTCGGATCAAACCTTTGCGCGTCTCAAAGCGGAGCAGGCGCAAATTCAGCAAGAGCCAGAAAGATTGAAGCTCATCGTAGAACAAGAGTTGATGCCGTATGTGGATGAAAAATACGCGGCGCTCAAGCTGCTAGGGCCAAATTTAAAAGGGGCGAAGCGTGAGGACGTATTGGTGTTTATCGACGCTTTTCGCGCTTATATTGTCGCCTCTTACGCGCAAGTGCTGACCCAATACACCGACCAGACGATTGAATTTGAACCTGAAGGTCGTGTGGATGACAGCCGCACCATTACTGGCGTGAAGCTCGACATCATTGATTCGCCAAGACCGAACATCAAGCTTGAGTTCAAATTGCGTAAAGACAAATCGAGTGGTGAGTGGAGTGCGTTTGACATGATTGCAGAAGGCATCAGCATGCTGTCGAGCAAACAATCTGAGTGGAGTGGCAAGCTGCGCCAAGAAGGAATTCTTGCCGTCGCACAGGAGCTGCAAACACTGGCGAAAACGCCGATTCGCTACGAGAACAAGTCGTAATGAGCGGGGCGACATGGCAGTCGTTGTCCGCCGAATGCTGTGAACTGTCTGGCCATTTGGATAGAGACAGCGTACCTGCACTTTGGCGCACATTGCGGCAGTGGCAACCTCAAGCGCAGAACGTAGAATGGTCATTAAAAGCGGTTAATCGTATCGATTCTGCCGGAATGGTGATGCTAATTCACCTAATTGAGCATGCAAAAAAACAAAACTGTCATATAATGCTCAGCTTCGTACCAGTGGAACTCAATACCCTTTTTCAATTGAGTAATATCCGCAAGGAGCTGGCTGGACACATTAAAAATTAATACCGGGGTGGATCGTGGATAGCGCACAAGTACAACAGATTTTAAATAACGCACTAAACCTGGAAGAAATACACGTTAAAGGAGAGGGCAGCCACTATGAAGTGGTGGCCGTTGATGCGTGTTTTGATGGCATGAGCCGCGTTAAAAAACAGCAGCTAATTTATGCTCCTCTCATGGAATACATCCAAAGAAATGACATTCACGCTGTTTCTATCAAAGCCTTTACGCCGCAAGAGTGGGCTCGTGATAAGAAGTTGATGTCACTATAAGGTTTAGTCATGGAAAAGTTTCGAGTAACGGGGTCTAAGCAACCTCTCGTTGGTGAAGTCACCATTTCAGGCGCCAAAAACGCGGCTTTGCCGATTTTGTTTGCCTCTATTTTGGCCGAGGAGCCTGTTGAAGTATCGAATGTTCCCAAGTTACGTGACATCGATACTACTATGGAGCTGCTTAAGCGCCTTGGCGCTAAGGTTGAGCGCAATGGCAGTGTCCATGTCGACCCAAGCTGCATCACAGAGTACTGCGCGCCGTATGACTTGGTGAAAACCATGCGCGCATCGATTTGGGCGCTTGGCCCGCTGGTGGCACGTTTTGGTCAAGGCCAAGTCTCGCTGCCTGGTGGCTGTGCAATAGGTGCTCGTCCTGTGGATTTGCATATCCACGGCTTAGAGCAACTAGGCGCAACGATCACTCTAGAAGACGGTTACGTGAAAGCGCACGTCGATGGTCGCCTTAAAGGCGCGCATATCGTGATGGATAAAGTGAGCGTGGGCGCAACCATCACCATCATGTGCGCTGCGACCTTGGCAGATGGCAAAACCGTATTAGATAACGCCGCGCGTGAACCAGAGATTGTTGATACTGCTGAGTTTTTGAATAAGCTGGGCGCAAAAATTTCTGGTGCAGGTACGGACACCATCACGATTGAAGGGGTTGAGCGCTTAGGTGGCGGTCAGCACTCTGTGGTGGCCGATCGCATTGAAACGGGGACCTTCCTTGTAGCTGCCGCCGTATCGGGAGGTAAAGTGGTGTGTCGCAACACCAATGCGTACTTGCTTGAAGCGGTACTGGCGAAACTGGAAGAGGCGGGGGCCTTGGTTGAAACGGGAGACGATTGGATTTCCGTGGATATGACTGGGCGCGAGCTTAAAGCCGTGTCGATTCGCACTGCACCACATCCAGGGTTCCCAACCGACATGCAGGCGCAGTTCACTTTGCTGAACATGATGGCGAAGGGTGGTGGTGTGATCACGGAAACCATCTTTGAAAATCGCTTTATGCATGTGCCTGAGTTAATGCGTATGGGCGCGAAAGCCGAGATCGAAGGCAATACCGTTATTTGCGGTGATGTGACCTCGCTGAGCGGCGCTCAAGTGATGGCGACGGATTTGCGCGCTTCTGCCAGTCTGGTGATCGCAGGCTGTATTGCCCAAGGCGAAACCATCGTTGACCGTATTTACCACATCGATCGTGGTTACGACAAAATCGAAGACAAGTTGACAGCGCTAGGCGCCAAGATTGAGCGCTTTCGCGATTAACGCCTTGTCATAGTCTCTTGCCGACAATAGTAAGCCGAAACGGGAGTTTCGGCTTTTTTATAAGGGTGAGATCAGTTAGAGTCGAGCTAGTTTTTAGTTCATAGTGTTCTTGGAGAACCACAATGATTGCACTACTTCGTGTATTGGCTGTTGCGCTTTTTGCAATTGTTATGTTTATTTTTGGTTGCGGCTATTGCTTGTTAAGCCCTCGCAACCCTAAACATGTTTTCACCTTCGGTCGCCTGTTTGGCAAAATGTCGAGTGTGTTTGGTATCAAGCTAGAACTGCGCATTCCAGACGATGCCTACCAACGCGGTCAACATATCTACATTGCCAACCACCAGAACAACTGGGATTTGTTCACTGTCTCTTCGGCGGTGACACCAAAAGTGGTCACTGTGGGTAAGAAGAGCCTCGCGTGGATGCCACTGTTTGGTCAGCTGTACTGGTTGACCGGTAATATCCTGATTGACCGTGCGAACCGCTCGAAAGCGAAAGGTACCATTGATCAAGTGGTCGATAGCATGAACAGCAGCGATGTCTCTGTATGGATGTTCCCTGAAGGAACGCGCTCACGTGGCCGTGGCCTACTGCCATTTAAAACCGGTGCCTTTCACGCCGCTGTGGGAGCGAAATTACCGATCATTCCTATTGTGTGCAGCTCAACCAGTGGCTTGAAGCTCAATCGTTGGAACAACGGTCATGTCATTGTAGAAATGCTGCCACCGGTCTCTACCGAAGGGTATGGCAAAGAGAATGTGCGAGAATTGGCAACGCTATGCCGCGAGCAGATGGCGAAAAAGCTAGAAGAGCTCGATAATGAAGTGGCGATGCTGAATCAGCAAGAGGGCGTGAAAGCCTAATTCAACCCACGACCGCGAAGTCGAATATGAGCAGTGACCTAGAGTCGCTGCTTTTTTTTGTCAATTGATAGAGACACAAAAAAAGCCAAGTCTTTCGACTTGGCTTTAAAAGTGGCTCCTCCTGCTGGGCTCGAACCAGCGACCTGCGGATTAACAGTCCGTCGCTCTACCAACTGAGCTAAGGAGGAATTATCTTTTTACGTTTCTTTATGAACAGAGCTCTAATAAAGAAATGGTGCCGACTACCGGAATCGAACTGGTGACCTACTGATTACAAGTCAGTTGCTCTACCTACTGAGCTAAGTCGGCGCCGGATTAACAAGCTACGCTCGTTAATGATATTGGCTCCTCCTGCTGGGCTCGAACCAGCGACCTGCGGATTAACAGTCCGTCGCTCTACCAACTGAGCTAAGGAGGAATTATCTCGTTTGCGATAAAGAATAAATGGTGCCGACTACCGGAATCGAACTGGTGACCTACTGATTACAAGTCAGTTGCTCTACCTACTGAGCTAAGTCGGCACACTGTATTCTTTGCGCTTTGCTGATGTTTAATTGTCTTAGACACCAACAATCAAATTGTGGTGCCCGGAGGCGGAATCGAACCACCGACACGAGGATTTTCAATCCTCTGCTCTACCGACTGAGCTATCCGGGCGACGGGGTGTATTAAAAGACTTTTCGTGTTTGAGGTCAACATCAAATTGCAAAAAAAATATCGTTTGTTGCTTTTCTATACTTAGTGGGCTGTTTTTGCCCATTTTGCTGATTTGAACCATAACGCTTGGCGTATAAAGCCGGGTGGAAAAGAACAAAGAGTGATAACAGAGAGGAAAAAGCACGCGGTAAAGCGTGCTTTTTGTTACTTATCGTATAGATTAGTGTTTAACGTTAAACTTGCTTACCTAGATTCTGGCTCTCTGCTCCGGGAGTGATATGCGCTGTACCGTTTGGCACGGGAGCTCCAAAAGCGAGATGGAGGCAATCTATATTTGTACTGAAACGATAAAGGTGTCGATACAAAAAAGCCCCAGTCTTTCGACTGAGGCTCTGATGTGGCTCCTCCTGCTGGGCTCGAACCAGCGACCTGCGGATTAACAGTCCGTCGCTCTACCAACTGAGCTAAGGAGGAATTATTCGTGTATCGCGTATAAACATGACACCAAATAATGGTGCCTCGAGGCGGAATCGAACCACCGACACGAGGATTTTCAATCCTCTGCTCTACCGACTGAGCTATCGAGGCAAAAGAATGGTGCCGACTACCGGAATCGAACTGGTGACCTACTGATTACAAGTCAGTTGCTCTACCTACTGAGCTAAGTCGGCACACTGTATTCTTTGTGCTTTGCTTGTGTATTAATATTTATTAAGACACCAACAATCAAATTGTGGTGCCCGGAGATGGAATCGAACGCGGACGGCTAGTTCACCGACACATAATTGCAGAGCAATTATCTTTGCATTCGTCTTACTTCAAACACCTTAAATATGGTGCCCGGAGGCGGAATCGAACCACCGACACGAGGATTTTCAATCCTCTGCTCTACCGACTGAGCTATCCGGGCGACGGAGCGCTATTAAACGGATTTTCCGTCTTCGCGTCAACTTGTTTTTGGAAAAAAAAACAAAAAAGTGGTTAAGTGCCGACAATTTAGCCGTTTTGGCACATTAGGTTCTCCCCGAGTTAAAGGCTTTTTTGAAATTTGTTACTTTCTCTAGGTAACGACGCGCTTCTGCGTTGGGATGCTTTTTCGTCAGCGCCCAGTAGACCTGATTTGGCTGTAGGGCATTGAGGTCACGCATTGCCCGTTTCCTGTCGTTGCGATCAAAAGTGTTGAGTACGCCCCCGGTGCCACCGTTGTAGGCAGAAATCATGCTGTATTCGAGCGATGTCGGATGGCGAACGTCTTTCAAGTAGCGATTTTTGAGAATGTAGAAGTAGGCGGTACCCGTATCTATGTTGTTTTCAGGATTAAACAGATACTCCGGCGTCGGTTGGCCGGATTTCTTTTTCACCAGTTGAAACACATCGCGCCCCGCAGTTTTCGGCACGACCTGCATCAGGCCATACGCGTTGGCCCAACTCACCGCATAAGGATTAAAGCTACTTTCGGTTTTAATGATGGCGTAGATAAGATCTTCTGGAATATCATATTTTTTCGATGCGCGGCGGACAATATCGGCGTACTGATAGCTGCGGATCTCAATTTGCTCTTCCACCATTGGAATTTCAACGTAGTAGGCCTTTTTGAAGTCGACATCTTTCACTTTCAGGTGATTGGCAATGAGGTAATCGGCGAAGCGATTCGCGCGCCATGACCACTGAATAGCTTTGTTGTCTTGGTCGACCACTTGGCGATAAAGAAACGGCTGACCTTCGAGTTTGATCCCTTTAGAGGAGAAGAGATCGACGTTCGCGGGATCATCGGGCGTAAGCAGTGTGGTGACGATGGCGTTTTTTAAGTGGCCTTTAGGATCGGTTGGAGAGACGGTTTCAACCGTGATCAGTCCTTTATCGAAGTTCACTTCTGAACGACTTAGATAGTTGTCGATGTATTTGACGTAGTTACTTTTACCGGCGAATTTGACTTCCGCGCGGCCCCAGCGTTTTTCGATGTTGCCAGAGAAACTGGATATGAGCGACTCCAGTGCGGCGGTGTCTTTCTCAAATTGACCAGGCAACTCAGCCAGATTTTTGGCGAAACGGTTGGTGGGCTCGTAGTTGACGTCATAAAGGCTTTCAACAAATTCGCGGCTACAACCCGTTAAGACCACGACTAGGCTCAAGGATATAACTGGGCCAAAGTAAGCTAACTTCTTCATATCTCTCTCAAAAAAAAAGACACCCGCTCTTAATGGGGTGTCTTTAAAGGCTGCTGTTATTCGCTCGGTGGCGTGTATCCCTCGATATGGACCTCTTTGCCTTCAAACAGGAAGTTGACCATCTCGGTTTCGATCAATTTACGGTGCTCAGGATCCATCATGTTGAGCTTCTTTTCATTGATCAGCATGGTTTGTTTGTGTTGCCACTGCGCCCATGCCTCTTTTGAGATGTTGTCAAAAATACGTTTACCTAGTTCGCCTGGGTAGAGCTGGAAATCCAGTCCATCGGCTTCTTTTTGTAGTCGAGCACAAAATACCGTGCGGCTCATAACGACTCCTTTGATCGAATGCTGCGTAGTTCTGACGGTAAGCTCTCCAGCAATTGCTTCACGGGAGCGGCCAAACCGACTTCTACAGGTTGGGATAAGTTATACCAAAGACCTTTGCTGCCTTCCATTATCCTATCGGGTTGCTTTGATACGTCTACCAAAATTGGCGTGATATCGAGGTGATAGTGACTGAAGGTGTGGCGAAACGCGATCAGTGGTTGTTGGTCGACAATGCTGCTTGGCAGCACGCCTCGGGTGTCGAGTGATGGTTCGATAGCAGCGTTGTGGTGTTCAGGAAAACAGTACAAACCGCCCCAAATGCCCGACTGTGGGCGCTGCTCGAGCCACACCTGTTGGTTGTGATGCAAGATCACAAACCAGGTCTCTTTGACCGGTTTCTCTTTCTTCGGCTTTTTGCCCGGGTAATCCAGCGGATTACCCTGTTTGTAGGCCGCGCAGAAGGTGGAGACAGGACAGAGTGAACATTTTGGCTTGCTGCGCGTGCAGACCATCGCGCCCATGTCCATCATGGCTTGGTTGTACTTGTCGACGTCGCGGCTTGGTGTGTGTTCACAGGCAAAGGACCAGAGCTGATTTTCGACCCGTTTTTGCCCCGGCCAACCTTCTACGGCAAAACAGCGTGCGAGAGTGCGTTTGACGTTGCCATCTAAGATCGCATGTGGCTGTTTGTACACAGAGGACAAAATCGCCGCCGCAGTGGAGCGGCCAATGCCGGGTAGGGCGTTGAGTTGTTCAATCTGTTGTGGAAACTCGCCTTGGTACTGGTCACGAACGATTTGAGCGGCTTTGTGCAAATTGCGCGCTCTGGCGTAATAGCCGAGCCCAGTCCATAGATGCAGCACTTCGTCTTGCGGCGCATCAGCAAGCGCGGTCACCGTCGGAAAGCGCGCCAAAAAACGCTGGTAATATGGGATAACCGTAGCGACTTGGGTCTGCTGGAGCATGATCTCCGACAGCCAAACACTGTAGGCGGTTTTATTCTGTTGCCATGGAAGGTTTTTGCGACCATAGGCGTCATACCACTCTAAGATGGCGGTTGCATAAGGCGTCACGACTTGCTCTGTGTTCTATGATTTATGGAGCAAAATTGCACCACAGAACACGCCTTGAGTGCAACCGACAATCTGTAGGGATATGTTGAGCTCATGGTTGAGCTTAGAGTTGTGTTGAGGCGCTTGAGCAATTGTCGCTTTGTGCGCGTAAAACACTTGCACCAGTGGCGATTCTTTGGATAATCACAATCCCTTTGAGGCGAGACCAATTTTTAGACAGGCAGAATCATGAGTGAAGTGACCACCAACGAGTACAACGAAGACGGTAAACTGATACGCAAAGTAAGAAGCTTTGTTCGTCGCGAAGGTCGTTTGACCAAAGGTCAAGAGAATGCGATGAAAGAGTGCTGGCCGACCATGGGCATTGATTACAAAGCGGAGCGACTCAATTGGCGTGAGGTGTTCGGCAATGATAACCCTGTTGTGCTAGAAATTGGTTTTGGCATGGGCGCCTCTTTGGTCGAAATGGCCAAGAATGCCCCTGAAAAGAACTTTATCGGTATTGAAGTACACAGCCCAGGTGTGGGTGCGTGTCTATCGGATGCGCGTGACGCAGGCATCAGCAACCTTCGCGTCATGTGTCACGATGCGGTTGAAGTGTTTGAGCACATGATCCCAGACAGCAGTCTGGCGACGCTGCAACTCTTTTTCCCAGACCCATGGCATAAGAAGCGTCACCATAAGCGACGTATCGTTCAGCTTGAGTTTGCTGAGATGGTGCGCAAAAAGCTAATTGAAGGCGAAGGCATCTTCCATATGGCGACAGATTGGGAAAACTACGCGCAGCACATGATTGAGGTGATGAATCAAGCGCCGGGCTATGAGAATATCGCCACAGAGGGCGATTTTGTTCCTCGTCCTGACGAGCGTCCTCTCACCAAATTTGAAGCCCGAGGCCATCGTTTAGGCCACGGCGTTTGGGACATTAAATACAAGCGCGTTGGCTAATCTAAGCGCCACGTAGAGTCACAAAAGCCGACATGATTCATGTTGGCTTTTTTCGTTGAACTGATTGAGGTTTTGCAATGACACCGACCAATGACATGCTAGCGAGCATTCTCGATGAGGTGCGCCCACTGATTGGCAAGGGCAAGGTCGCGAACTACATTCCCGCGCTGGCGAGAGTGCCTGCAGACAAACTGGGCATAGCCGTTTTCACTAACCAAGGTGAGGTGTTTAAAGCGGGGGATGTCGATGAGCCCTTTTCGATTCAATCGATTTCGAAAGCGCTCAGCTTAACGTTAGCCATGTGTCTCTATCAGCCAGAAGAGATCTGGCGCCGTGTGGGGAAAGAACCGTCTGGTCAGGCGTTCAACTCTTTGATTCAGCTTGAGATGGAGCAGGGCATTCCACGTAACCCGTTTATTAACGCTGGCGCTATTGTGGTGGCGGATCTGCTCAGTTCGCGCCTTTCAGCGCCCAGGCAGAGGCTGCTGGAGTTTGTGCGTCAGTTATCCGGTGATACTCATATTTGCTATGACAAAGTGGTGGCCGCATCAGAGATGATGCACAGTGACCGCAATGCGGCGATCGCGTATTTGATGCGCTCATTTGGCAACTTTGAAAACGAGGTCATCCCGGTGCTGAACAACTATTTTCACGCTTGTGCGTTGAAAATGAGTTGCGTCGACTTGGCGAAAACCTTCAGTTACCTGGCCAACAAAGGCACCTCAGTGCAAACACAAAAGCCGGTCATCACGCCGACACAAACTAAGCAGCTCAATGCGCTACTGGCGACGTGTGGTCTCTATGATGGCGCGGGCGAGTTTGCCTATCGAGTGGGGATGCCGGGTAAATCGGGAGTTGGCGGTGGCATTGTCGCGGTGATTCCTGGTGAGATGACCATCGCAGTGTGGTCACCAGAGCTAGACGCCTCTGGCAACTCATTAGCGGGCACTCGCGCCCTTGAGTTGTTTTCTCAGCGTATCGGGCGCTCTATTTTTTAGTGCTTGCTTTCACTGGTGCTGATTAGGGCGCAGGTTGGCCTGTCGCGCGCCCTTATTCACCCTCATCCATAAACGCTGCGAGCAGGTCATTGAGAAACAATTTGCCTTTCTCGGTGACTTGCCAGCTTGTCACACTTTCATCGATATAGCCTTTTTCAACGGCCCAGTTCATGGTTGGCGCGATCACGTCTAGCGCTAAGCCGGTGGTGTCGATGAAGTCTTGCTTCGGACACGCTTCAAGTAAGCGAAAACGGTTCATAAAGAACTCAAAAGGGCGCTCTTTGTGCTCGACTTGATGCTCATCAGATATGTAGGGCTTGGTGAGGTTCTGATACGCCGCCAAGTACCCTTTGGGGTGTTTGATTTTCGTGGTCCGCACAATGCGACCATCGGCAAAGCTTATCTTCCCAGCGCTGCCACAACCAATGCCAAGGTAATCGCCAAAGCGCCAGTAGTTGAGGTTGTGCTGACACTCATAGCCCGGCTTACTGTAGCCAGAGATTTCATACTGCACGTAGCCTGCTTGAGTGAGCTTTTGATGGCCCAGCTCGAAAATATCCCACAGCGCATCGTCATCCGGCAGTACCGGTGGTTTGGAGTAGAATAGGGTGTTGGGCTCAATCGTCAGCTGATACCAAGAGAGGTGCGGAGGATTGAGCTCGATGGCTTGTTCAAGATCGGACAACGCCTCTTGGACTGATTGATCCGGCAAGCCGTGCATCAAATCGAGATTAAAGCTGTTTAAGCCTATGGTATGCGCAAGTTTCGCTGCGTTGACGGCTTCTTGCTCGCCGTGAATGCGGCCCAATCGCTGGAGTTTCTCTGCCGCAAAACTTTGCACGCCAATCGAGATGCGGGTCACTCCTGCAACTTGGTATCCGCCAAAGCGCTCAGCCTCTATCGTGCCAGGGTTGGCTTCCATGGTGATCTCAATGTCATCTTTAAACGCAATGCGCGCACGAATACCAGAGAGCAGGCGCTCAATGCCCTGAGGCGAAATCAAGCTTGGCGTGCCGCCACCGATGAAAATCGAGTGCAAGGGCCGCGGGTTGGCATTGAGTTGGTAGCGCTCAATATCGCTGTCGAGATCCTCAAGCAGGGCATCAATGTATTGCGCTTCAGGAATCGTATCCTTGAGTGCATGGGAGTTAAAATCGCAGTACGGGCACTTTTGTACACACCAAGGGATGTGGACATAGAGACTGAGATTCGGAGGCGTCAGCTTGGTCATGAACGTGGACATGAGCGTGGTCATGAGCGGTTACAGCGGCTGTTGTGATAGCTGAGCAAAGAGCTGCTTAAGCGCTTTACCGCGGTGCGATAGCTGCTTTTTGCGTGTGGGTTCAAGCTGCGCGCTGGCGCACTGATCTTCTGGAACAAAGAAAATCGGATCGTAGCCAAAGCCATGTTCACCTTGAGGCTCAGTCAAAATGCGCCCTTCCCACACGCCATGACAGACGATCGGAGTCGGATCTTGGTGATGACGCATCAAGACCAAAACACAATGAAAGCGCGCGGTGCGCTGCGCTTCTGGGACATTCTCCATCGCCGCGAGCAGCTTTTCTAAGTTCTGCTGATCGCTGGCACCTTCTCCGGCATAACGCGCAGAATAAATGCCCGGCGCGCCTTGTAGGTAATCGACTTCAAGGCCTGAGTCATCGGCAATGGCGGCCAGCCCCGTCTCTTTCGCGGCGTGGCGCGCCTTGATGATGGCGTTTTCGATAAAGGTGGTGCCTGTCTCGGCCACTTCTGATACCGCATAGTCACTTTGTGCGACCACATCAAAGCCAAATTCAGACAACAGATCTGCCATTTCGCGGACTTTACCTTGATTGCCCGTGGCTAATACGATTTTCTTCATACTTCTCTCGCTCTCTCTATCGTCTTACTCTTCGACATAAAATTTTTGGCTGAACTTTACTGGTCCTGTGCCTTTAATGCCAGCATTAACATCAATCGTGAACGACAAGGTTTCTTCATTGCTGATTGGAAACTCGGCGATATAGTAAATCGCTTCCCCTTCCACTATCTCGCGGAACGCCAATGTTTTGCTTTGGCCAATCAGGTTTTTGGCCTGACCGCTGAGCGCAGCCTTGATAGCAGGTTTGCCGGCAGCTGAGTTGTCGAGCACACTGACATTGAGGATAGCCGAGTAGCCGTTGCGTTTGAGCTGGTAGCTGCGCGCCACCGCTGGGGTCAAAAAGGTCGAATTGAAGGCGGAGTAGTGCACTTCGATATCTTTGATGGTTTTGAATTGCTCGGCGGCGCTAGGGAGTGACAGCAGAGCGAGTAAAAATAGGCAAAAGCGAGCTTTCATGAGCGTTCCTTTCAATGATTGTTTTTCATGCCTGGTAGACATGGTGTCCTTACATGGTTAGACAGCATGAGGCTTGAGCGTAAAAGTAAGCCACCCTAGAGGATGGCTTGGATAACGGGTGGTATCTGCTTGGCGTCGGCGATGCGCACTTGTTTGTGGCGGCCCAATTCGCCTTTTTCTATCGCCACCATGCCCTTGGCCACTTTGCATTGCTTGGCAAGATATTTGGTGAGATGCGCATTGGCTTTACCGTCTACTGGAGGGGCGGTAATGGCAACTTTTAATTCATCACCATGCACCCCGATGAGACTATCGCGGCTTGCTTTAGGTTGGATATAAAGGCGCAGCACCAGATCGCTGCCCTCTAGCCAAGCCGCGAGTGCCATTAGAGCTGATACCAAATAGGGCCAATGATGTCACCCATCAGGAAGTTAGCAAACTGCAGCACGATAAACAGCACCAGTACGCTCAAATCAAAGCCGCCCATGGCTGGAAGAATGCGGCGAATTGGCGCCAACATAGGTTCAGTCAACTGATGGAACACGTACTCAATTGGGCTGCGGCCTTGGCTGACCCAGCTCAAAATCGCGCGGATCAGTAGAACCCAGAACAGTAAGCTGCCTGCGGCTTTGAGCAAAGAGAGCAAGCCAAGGAACAGGAAGTCGGCGCTGAAGGTGACGGAGCCGCCTGAGGCAATCAAAATCAAGGCGACAAACTTCAAGACGCACAACACGTAAGCAAATAGCACGGTGGCGAGATCAATGCTGCCTACCGATGGGATCACTCGGCGCAGCGGCGCAACGACCGGTTGTGTCGCTTTAACAATAAATTGCGAGAAGGGGTTATAGAAATCGGCGCGCGCCGCCTGCAACCAGATCCGCAAAATGACGACCATAATGTAGAGGTCGAACAGTGTGGAAATCAAAAAACTCATTGAATTCATAGGGTAACCTTACTTCGTCGAGCCAAAGCTCGGGCTGTTAAAACAGAACTTTAAAACAGTGTTTCCATCTCTTGCGCACGGCTGACCGCAGCTTGCATTGCTTTGGCTACTATAGCGGAAAGTTGGTGTTCGTTGAATGTACGCAGCGCTTCTGCGGTAGTACCCCCTTTGGAGGTCACCTGCTCGCGCAGTGTCGACAGTTCAATATCTGGGTTGGCGACCACCATCTCAGCCGCGCCCAATGCCGATTGCTGGACGAGCAATCTGGCGGTCTCTTTGTCAAATCCTTGAGCCATCGCCTCTTGCTGCATCGCTTCCATAAATAGGAAGAAGTATGCCGGCGCGCTGCCTGCGGCGGCAATGATGTTGTTGATGCCGGACTCTTGCTCTACCCAGCAGCAGCGGCCCACTGCGCTCATCAGCTGCTCAGCAAAGGCTTTGTCGCTATCACTGACGCTCTCTGGCCCGTAGAGACCGCTCATCCCTTTGCCTAGTTGCGATGGTGTGTTTGGCATAACACGCACCAGTGGCGCCTTTGTGGCGAGCATCTCTTGTAGGCGTTGGCAATGAATGCCTGCGGCAATAGAAATGACCAGTTTGTTGGAAAAGTCGATGCCCTGTAGTGGCTGACAGACCGCTTCCATCATTTGTGGCTTGACCGAAAGAACCACCACATCCGCCTCGTTTGCTGCTTGAATATTATCGCTGGTGGTGTGAATGCCATAGGCCTCTTCCAGTGGCAAGCGGCGCGTGGTTGACGGCGCCGTCGCGGTAATCAGTGAGGCTGGGTAGCCATCAGCGACAAGGCCAGCAACGATAGCGCGAACCATATTTCCTGCACCAATAAAGGCAATCTTCTTCTGTTCCATGGCGGAGTGAATCCTTATCTCTGTGTTATTGGGCCCAAGTGTCGGCCCGTAATAGTTGGGGATGGCGCTTAACTACGGGCGCCAAAAATCGCGCTACCGATACGCACCATAGTGCTGCCTGCTTCAATGGCGGCGTCCATATCCCCGCTCATGCCCATCGATAATGTATCTAAAGTGACGTTTGGCAAACGTTGCGCCAACGACTTCTGCAACTCAGCCAGTTCAGTGAAAGCACCTAGCTGAGCCACGTAATCGGGTGTGCTTGCCGGAATGGACATCAACCCTCTTAAAGTGAGGTTGGGCAGCGTAGAAATCAACTCTGCGAGTGCGAAGATTTCTTCGCCACTGGCGCCGGATTTGGACGCTTCGCCACTGGTGTTGACTTGAATGAGCACTTGCAGCGGCGCTAGGCCTGCCGGGCGCTGGTCATTAAGGCGCTGCGCTATTTTGGCGCGGTCAACGGTATGTACCCAGGCGAAATTCTCCGCCACGATACGGGTTTTGTTCGATTGAATCGGGCCGATGAAGTGCCACTCCAACGCTAACTCTGGGTGATTTTGGCGAAAGTAATCGACTTTATCCGCCCCTTCTTGGACGTAATTTTCGCCAAACGCACGTTGCCCAACCTGCGCTGCTGCAAAAATATCGGTAACAGGTTTGGTTTTACTTACCGCGAGAAGTTGCACTGAGTCTCGAGGGCGTCCACACTTTTGTAAGGACGCATCAATCTGTGAGGTGATCTGTTCGATGTTTTGTTGAATACTACTCATAGCTAACTTTATTAAGGAATTGAAATGGATATCGCTGAGTTACTGGATTTTAGTGTAAAGCATAATGCCTCAGATCTACATCTTTCTGCTGGGGTTTCTCCAATGATTCGTATTGATGGTGATGTCAGAAAGCTGGGCGTTCCTGCTTTGTCGCACTCTGAGGTGCATCGCTTAGTGTTCGACATCATGAATGATGCTCAGCGCAGCGAATTTGAAGAGCGCCTTGAGGTCGATTTCTCGTTTGAACTCTCCGATGTTGGCCGTTTTAGGGTCAACGCCTTCAATCAAAGTCGTGGCTGTGCGGCGGTCTTTCGTACTATCCCGACAGAGATCCCAAGCCTAGAGCAGTTAGAGGCGCCAAAGATTTTCTCCGACATTGCCAATATGGAAAAAGGCTTAGTGTTAGTGACTGGGCCCACTGGCTCGGGTAAATCCACCACATTAGCCGCCATGGTGGACCACATTAATCGCCACCACAATAAGCATATTCTCACCATTGAAGATCCGATTGAATTTGTGCACAGCAACAATAAGTGTTTGATTAACCAACGTGAAGTGCACCGTGATACCCACAGCTTCAACAACGCGCTGCGCAGTGCGTTACGTGAAGACCCGGATGTGATTTTGGTTGGTGAGCTGCGTGACCAAGAGACAATCAGCCTTGCTCTCACCGCTGCAGAAACCGGTCACCTGGTGTTTGGTACGCTGCACACCAGTAGCGCCGCGAAAACCATTGACCGGATTATTGATGTGTTCCCGGGGAGCGACAAAGACATGGTGCGCTCTATGCTGTCTGAATCCTTGCGCAGCGTTATCGCCCAAAAACTGCTCAAGCGCCTTGGCGGGGGACGCGTGGCGTGTCATGAAATCATGATGGCGACGCCGGCGATTCGTAACCTTATCCGCGAAGATAAAGTGGCGCAGATGTACTCAGTTATTCAAACGGGCGCGGCGCACGGCATGCAAACCATGGAACAAAATGCCAAGCAGTTGATCATGCAAGGCTTGGTGGATGCCGACGAAGTGGCGAAGAAAATTGAAGTGCAAAGCACGCCATTTTAAGAGGTGACGGATGGACATTACAGCCTGTTTAGAAGAGATGGTGGCGCAAAAAGCGTCGGATCTCTATATCACGGTAGGCGCGCCGTTATTGTATCGCGTCGATGGTCAGCTTAAAGCGCACGGTGAAACGCTGACTCAACCTGATGTGGATGCGCTCCTGGTCGGCATGATGGATGAAAAACGCCAAGCGGAGTTTGCCCAGACACACGAAGCCAATTTCGCCATTGTGCGAGAGGTGGGGCGCTTTCGTGTCTCGGCGTTTCACCAGCGTGAGTTGCCCGGTGCGGTCATTCGTCGCATTGAAACCAAAATCCCAACGTTTGAGCAGTTAAAGCTGCCAGAGGTGCTGCAAGACCTGGCGATTGCGAAGCGGGGCTTGGTTCTGGTGGTGGGCGCGACGGGCTCGGGTAAATCGACCACGATGGCCGCGATGACGGGTTATCGCAACCAGCATCGCAGCGGGCACATTTTGACGGTCGAAGACCCGATAGAGTTTGTTCATGAACACCAGCGCTGCATTGTTACGCAGCGCGAAGTGGGGCTCGATACCGAGAGCTATGAAGTGGCGCTGAAAAACTCATTGCGTCAAGCGCCGGATATGATTTTGATTGGTGAGATCCGCAGTCGTGAGACGATGGAGTACGCCATGACCTTCGCTGAAACGGGCCATTTGTGTATGGCCACACTGCACGCCAACAACGCCAACCAAGCGTTAGAGCGGATCTTACATCTGGTGCCGAAAGAGCAAAAAGAGCAGTTCTTGTTTGACCTGTCGATGAACCTGCGTGGTGTGATTGCTCAGCAGTTGATTCGCGATAAAAACGGCCAAGGACGTCACGGCGTGTTTGAAATTCTACTCAACAGCCCACGTGTCTCGGATCTGATTCGTCGCGGCGATTTGCATGAGCTGAAAAGCACCATGGCCAAATCCAACCAAGTGGGCATGCAGACCTTTGACCAAGCGCTGTATCAACTGGTGGTGGAAGACAAGATCAACGAAGAGGATGCCTTGCACAGTGCTGATTCCGCCAATGATTTGCGTATCATGCTGAAAACCAATCGCCAAGAAGGCTTTGGCGGTGGGGCGTTGGATAACGTTAAGATTGATATGGATTAGAGTGGCGAGTTCCTAGTTCCTAGAGGGAGGGCGTTTGATAGAACTCGCTTTAGGAATTGGGGTTATTGGTATTGGGCTTCAAACCAGCTTTCTAGAATGATCACGGCGGATTGGCAATCAACGTTGCCTTTGGTGAGCGCTTTGTAGCCGCCCATCGAGAACAGCTCGGAACGGGCTTCGGTGGTCGAGAGGCGTTCATCGTGCAGTTCTACCGGTAGGCCAAATCGGCCATGGAGGCGGTTGGCGAATTTTTTGGCTCGCGGAGTGATGCTTTCGAGGTCTTTGCCGTGCAGGTCGGTCGGTAGCCCTACCACCAACAGATTCGGTTGCCACTCGGCAATCTGCTTTCCTATCTCATCCCAATTGGGAATGCCGTCTTTGGCTTTAAACGCTTTTAGTGGTGAGGCGGTGCCAGTAATTTCTTGGCCAATGGCGCTGCCAATGCTTTTGGTGCCGTAGTCGAAGGCCATGATGGTTTTAGACATAAGGGTTCTGCTTAGTGAAATTAGATTCGTGAAATTAGAGTGAATCAGCGGCGAGGGGTTATCGCCGCTTATCGTTTTAGCGCAACACGGAATGGTTACGCATGACCGACGTCGTTGGACAGCTGTGCGACGTCAATGCCGAGCATCTGCACCGCTTTTTGCCAGCGATCGGCAATCGGGGTATCAAAGATGACCGATGGGTCGGCTTCAATGGTTAGCCATGAATTCTCTGAGAGCTCCGACTCTAGCTGACCCGCCTCCCAACCGGAATACCCCAGTGCGACCAAGTAGCGATTAGGCTCTGCCTCGGTGCCGAGCACACTCAAAATGTCTTTGGAGGTGGTGACACTGATTTCACTGGTCATCTGAATGCTGGATTCATACGTGTCTTTAGGGCGATGAAGGATAAAGCCTCGGTCTTCAGACACAGGCCCGCCATTAAGGACCGGTTTTTCCAGACTGTCGGTGTTGAGCTGCGGATGAACGGGCTGCACATCGACGCGTTCGAGCATTTTTCCAATGGTGATATCAATAGGCGCATTGATCATGAGACCCATAGCGCCCTCTTCGTTGTGTTCACACACATAGATGACACTGCGCTTAAAGTAGGGATCTTTCATCCCCGGCATGGCAACGAGAAAATGGTTGGTTAAATTCATCATGACTCCACCTTAAATTGAGCGGCACTCATAGCGCGAATGCCGCTCAAGAGCTGGGTTATCCCATCACCGATAGATTATTTCTGCTCAATGCGACGTTCAATCGCATCCATCAGCTTGCCGGTAATGGAGATATCAAATGCGGCTTCGATTTCACGAATACACGTTGGGCTGGTAACGTTAATCTCAGTCAGTTTGTCGCCGATGACGTCAAGGCCAACAAAAATCAGCCCCTTTTCTTTAAGTGTAGGCGCTACAGCGAGAGCGATCTGTTTATCTGTCTCACTCAGTGGTCTTGCTTCGCCACGTCCGCCTGCGGCTAGGTTACCGCGAGTCTCTCCTTTGGCAGGAATACGCGCTAAGCAGTAGGGCATCGGTTCGCCATCCACCACCAAAATACGCTTGTCACCATTGCTAATATCTGGGACGAAAGTTTGCGCCATCGCGTAGTGTTGACCATGGTTGGTCAAGGTTTCGATGATCACGGAAACGTTAGGATCGTTCTCTTTTACACGGAAGATCGACGCGCCGCCCATGCCATCCAATGGTTTTAAAATTACGTCGCCATGTTGCTCACGGAAGGCTTTGATTTTGTCTGCGCTGCGAGTCACTAAAGTGGTTGGCGTCAGCTCTGGGAACCACGCGGTAAACAGTTTTTCATTGCAGTCGCGCAAGCTTTGCGGCTTGTTGACGATCAAGGTGCCTTTTTCTTCGGCGCGCTCGAGGATGTATGTGGCGTAGATGTATTCGGTATCAAATGGGGGATCTTTACGCATCAATACCGCATCAAGCTCTGACAGCTCAATGGTCTGCTCAGACTTAAACTGATACCAGCCGCTTGGATCTTCTTTTAGCTCCACCACTTTGGTGTCCGCAATCGCGACGCCCTGTTCTAGATGAAGATCCTTCATCTCCATGTAGTGAATTTCGTAGCCGCGGCGCTGCGCTTCCAGCATCATGGCAAAGCTAGAGTCTTTTTTGATGTTGATGGACGAAATCGGGTCCATCACGATGCCGAGTTTGATCATGGATAGTGTTCTCCGTTTAGCCAAGATCGCCAAAGCGAACTTGTAGGGCGGTAATAGCGGTAAGGGCTGCGGTTTCGGTACGTAGCACGCGAGGACCGAGCAGCGTCTCTTCAAATTGGTATTGCTGCGTCATATCGATTTCATCGCCAGAAAGGCCGCCTTCAGGGCCAATCAACAAACGCACTTTTTCTACCGGAGTCGGTAGGGTGTTGATTGAGTATTTGGCGCGCGGATGCAAATTGAGCTTCAAGCCATCGAATTGCTCTTGGCACCACGCTTCGAGCGACATAATCGGGCGAATGGTAGGAACGGTATTCCGGCCGCACTGTTCACAGGCGCTGATAGCAATTTTTTGCCATTGAGCGAGCTTTTTCTCAAAACGTTTGGGGTCGAGTTTGACGCCACAGCGCTCAGAGATAAGGGGCGTAATGGTATTGACGCCAAGCTCAACGGATTTTTGAATAGTGAACTCCATTTTATCTCCGCGTGAGATCACTTGACCTAAGTGCAGATCCAGCGGTGACTCGCAGCTTTGTTCAACGCGCTCTAACACCTCGACGTCGACGTTTTTCTTTCCTACAGCGGTAATGGTGGCAGGGAATTGTGCGCCGCTGCCATCAAACAACAGCACCTGTTGACCCTCTTTCATGCGCAGCACTCGGCCGACGTGGCCGGCGGCATCGTCACTGAGGGCGAGAGGCCCAAGCTGGTGGATGGTCTCTGGGTGATAGAGTCGTGGCATGCGCATTGCGTTGGTTTCCTGCAAATCCAAAAGTTATCCCACTAACATGGATGCCTTTGAGCGAAAAAACAAGGGGCTAGCGTGAGATAAAGCGTGCTGAGAAGTCGAGTGCCTAGTTCCTAGTTTCTAGAGCTAGGTGGTTATGGTGTTGCTTGGCATGCCTCAACCACAAACGGGTTGTGGTTGCCTTGCACTTTAGCGATGCGGTTGTCGCGTTCACACTCCCAAGCGTCGGCGGGGTAGGTTTTATTCCACGCATTCATCAGCTTGGTTTGCTGACTTGAGAGTTTAAATCCGTACTCTTTACTCATGTAGAGATAGGTGCGAGCAATGGAGCCTCGCGCTCGATCGGGCGGCATCACTTCACGCTGTTTGAAGTTGACCTGCATCTCACAGCGCCCATAGGTCACTCCTTGAATCCCGTTCCATTGGCTAAAGTTGTAATTTGAACGATCGCCGTTGACCTCACCAATCGCTGGGGTCAGGTTATGCAAATCGGCTTCCATCGAGCGAAATTGCTGATCGTTTTTAGTGCAGTATTTACGCCCACCTTGTTGCCAGCATTGACGTTGATGACCAAATTGCCAAGCGGGCACCACATGTTCCCACTCAATGCGAGAGGCTCGGCGCTCTTGCTTACGCACCTGATAGCCGCATGAGTTAAGATCCGGCGTGCCTTTGCGCCCTCGCCACTCAATATTGCAGCCACAATAAAAGCTGGTGGGGTGATCGACGTAGATCTTGACCGCCTCTTTCTTTGCTTTGGAAAAAGAGGACGGCGGCGCTGCGTGCGCGAAAGAGAAAGCAGAAGAGAGCGTCACCGCTAGCAGCGAGCTCATCACAGTAAACCAAACGGGCAGTCGAGACATAATGAAACCTGAGTGAGCGTTAAAGCATGAAAAAAGTATTATTTTTCACAGTCTAGCACGCAAAAAGGTAGGATTTTAGTGATGATGTTATTTGTTACGCTGAACGAGATCGCGCCATAAGGTGTGATTGAGTGGGGATAGATAGCTGGCAGGGATGGAGTGTGGGGGATTACGACAACTGTTTGCCAGAAAACACCAGTGTCTGCTGACACTGTTGGCAGCGATAGCTTGCTTGGTTGCGCTGCACTTTATTGTGGCGTCGAATAGAGAGCGGATAGCCGCGACACGCACAGAGGTATTCAAAGGTTTTACCTTGAACAGAGGTGACAGCAAAGCTGTGGGTGGTGTTGGCTTTGACACCGAACACCGACTCCATGACCCCTTGCCACTCTTTGCCGTGCGGGCGAACGCGACCATAAACTTGATAGGTGACAAGGTGGGCCACTTCATGGGGGATCACTTCTTGGAGAAACGCCGCTTGATTCTCCGCAAACAGCACCGGATTAAGGCGGATTTCATTGAGTTGCAGGTACGCTTTTCCTGCCGCTTTACCGCGCAGCTTAAACGAGAGCGTTGGCATAGGAAACGGCCGGCCGAACGCTTGGCGGGCTTGCTCGATGCATTGCGCGATCACTCGCTGAGTTGAATAGGTGAGGGTTAAATCCACAGGTGACTCATCTTCGCTGGCAGAGATACAGGATAAAAAAACGCCCCGAGAGAGCTCGGGGCGTTCACTATACCTCAAATAGGCCACATGTTAAGGGTGATGGCGTTTCTTAATCACCTCATGATACGCGTGCCAAGTGGCGTAGCCGAGTATCGGCATCGTAAAGAGCATCCCGATACCATAAGTGGCAAAGCCTATTAAGATCCCGCCACAAATGATCGCAGCCCAGACGATCATGGCACTAATGTTGGACTTGACGGCGTTAAAGCTACTGAATACGCCGGTCATCATATCCACGCGTCGCTCCATCATCAGTGGAATGGCGAACGCTGAGATACTGAACACGACACACGCCAGCACTAAACCCACTAATGAGCCGATGATCAAGAAGGGGAGGAAGTCGCTCAACGGCGCCCCTTGTACCGAAGGGTAGAGTGCGTGCAGCAGCGCCGCGATACGCATCCAAAAAATCATACACACCGCAAGCAGCACGGCAAACGCCCATTGTGAAGTGGAGTTACGTCCGATGGCTTTCATCGAGTGAAGCAAACTCGGTTTATGTCCGCGCTCTCGCTCCCAGCTCGCGTCATACAAACCGAGCGCTAAAAAAGGCCCGATGAGCATATAGACGACCAGACTGGGCATCACCACAAGGTGGGTGCCTTGCCACTGGACGAGGAGAACAATGCCGATGGCCGCCGCCATAAAGCACAAGCCGTAGAAAGCGCTAATCAGCGGCATGCGAACAAAGTCGTGCAAGCCGAGCGCGAGCCAATGAAATGGGGCAGAGATACTGACCTGATTACACGGTATGGTGCGCGCGTATTCGTGGTCGCTGACTTCCTTATGTTTTTGCTCTTTGAAGTCATGTGGGTTAACCGTACGAGGCATAACTCCTCCTTGATCAATCTCGATTCTCATCCTCTTCTTTGCCTTTTTACTGGTGGCCGAGAAAAGGGGTTGTTATGTATTTGTAAACAGAAGACGTTTTTAAACGCAAGCCGTTCGCAAACACGAGAGAGTGCTGACCCGATTCGCTGATGTGCTCCTAGACGCTGACGTTAAAGGGTGTGAACTCTCAGTTTTATGTTGGTGCCGTGATCTGAACACAAGCTTTGCGCGTGTTACTCGGCGCAGAGGGGATGGCAGTCACGTCTGGTTTTATACGTAAAGACGTCATCCTTGGATGCGTTCATTTAACATATTGTTAACTATTGACCTCAATGGCGTAAATTACAACCTGGGAGGTTAAATTTTGTTCAATGATGGGTGGGGATGCGAGGTCGGGGTGAGCACAGCGAGCGAGGAGGCCAGATAGCAGGCAAAAGAAAGGGCTTTTGGCGAACCAAAAGCCCTGAAATAGTGTGGCTCAGTGATTACTTGAGACCAGCGAAGTCACGCAGTTCTGCGGCTTTATTCGTCGCTTCCCAAGGGAACTCTTCACGACCGAAGTGGCCGTAAGCGGCGGTCTTCTTGTAGATTGGCTGAAGTAGGTTCAGCATCTCTTGCAGGCCGTATGGACG
>NZ_JCBDHE010000016.1:0-133165 GCF_059834225.1 Vibrio sp. R10-SG3-ISO3
TTGACGTATTCAGTGAAGAGTATGGCCGCATCACCTTGATGGCAAAAGGCGCGCGCAGCAAACGTTCTAACCTCAAAGGGGCGCTGCAACCCTTCACACCACTGCTATTGAAATGGTCAGGCAAAGGTTCAATGAAAACACTGCGCCAAGCCGAGCCGATCAGTTTAGGTCTCCCTCTCTTTGGTATTCATCTCTATTCCGCTATGTACGTCAATGAGTTGATCGGCCGAGTGTTGATGGCCGAAGTGGCGATGCCTGCTCTGTTTCATGACTACCTGCATGCGTTGACGGAGTTGGCGCAAAGCGAGAATCCAGAGCCTGCCTTGCGCCGCTTTGAGTTGGCGCTGCTGTCGGCGATGGGGTATGGCGTGGATTTTTTACACTGTGCGGGCAGTGGCGAGCCAGTCTCACCGGAGATGACCTATCGCTATCGCGAGCAGAAGGGATTCATTGCCTCAGTGCGAAACGACAACCTGACGTTTTTAGGCAATGAACTGATCGCGATCAGCGAGCGTCGCTTCACCACAAAAGAACAACTCAAAGCGGCAAAACGCTTTACACGACTGGCCTTAAAGCCGTATCTTGGCGGCAAACCTTTAAAAAGCAGGGAACTTTTCATCGCAAGGGTTCCCAGAGCACGGAGTATGGAATAATGAGCTCAATCTACCTTGGCGTGAACATCGATCACATCGCAACTCTACGTAACGCACGCGGGACAAAATACCCAGACCCTGTCCATGCCGCAGAAGTGGCTGAGCGCGCCGGTGCAGATGGGATCACCATCCACCTTCGCGAAGATCGCCGTCACATCAACGATCGTGATGTTAGTATCTTACGTGAAACGATTCAAACGCGAATGAATCTGGAAATGGCCGTTACCGATGAAATGGTCGAAATTGCGCTGCAAACCCAGCCAGAGTATGTCTGCTTGGTGCCAGAGAAACGCGAAGAGCTGACCACTGAAGGTGGTCTGGATGTGGTAGGTCAACTTGAGAAAATCAAAGCAGCGACCCAAAAACTCACCGATGCCGGCATTAAAGTCTCTCTGTTCATTGATGCCGATCGCCAGCAAATCGACGCCGCAAAAGCGTGTGGTGCACCCTACATTGAACTGCACACCGGCCACTATGCAGATGCAACCAATGATGCAGACCAACAAGACGAACTGAAAAAGATCGCCGCAGGCGCCAGCTACGCCGCCGATCTCGGCATTACCGTGAATGCCGGGCATGGTCTCACCTATCACAACGTGGCTCCGATTGCGGCCATTCCAGAAATGTACGAGTTGAACATCGGTCACTCTATTATCGGCCGCGCGGCCTTTGACGGTTTGGCAAAAGCCGTGGCTGACATGAAGGCCATTATGGTCGAAGCTAGAAAGTAGTCACTATGGCGATCGTAGGATTAGGCACAGACATTGCGGAAATCGAGCGAGTGGAAAAAGCCCTCGCTCGCAGTGGTGATGCGTTTGCCCAGCGAATCTTAACGCCGCCTGAGCTCGATACGTTTCATACCATTAAACAGAAGGCGCGTTTTCTCGCCAAACGCTTTGCTGCGAAAGAAGCCGCATCAAAAGCATTGGGAACGGGAATCGCGCTCGGCGTGACCTTTCAAGACTTTACCATCAGCAATGACGAACTCGGTGCGCCTGTCCTAACGCTGGCCAATAAAGCTTTAGCATTGGCGAATCAAAAGCAGGTGGCGCATGTCCACCTGTCGATCTCTGATGAGCGCCACTATGCGATGGCGACGGTGATTTACGAATCGGCCTGATGTCAGGCCGAGACCTAATTAAGTGCTAGGTAGTGGGCCGACGCCTCGGTCACTTTTTCCATCTCATCTTGCAACTCAAACAGCTCCGGCTCCACCTCTTCAATACTCGCGTCTGAGCGCAGCGCTTTCTCTAGTGTCGCGCAAATCGACTTAAGACGTGGTACACCGCAATATGAACTGCTGCCATGGAGTTTGTGGACATGATGAATCAGATTCTCTCGAGCTTCTTCATCCCCATCCCCCGAGAGCGCCTGTTCGACAACCGAATTGACCTCGGGGATGTAGTCGACCAGCATTTGTAGCATCTCTTTGGCGAGCGAGGCTTTGTTGGCAGATTGCTTCAGCGCGGCGGGCCAGTCAATGACGATTTGGCTCTCACTTGCGGACGGTGTGCTCGGTAAATCCGGCGTTGTGTGGACTGAAAGGTCGAGCTTTTCCAACTCTTGCACAGTGGCATTGGGGTTCCAGTGCATCAACACCTGCTGCAATACATGCTCTTCTATTGGTTTGGTGAGGTAGTCATCCATGCCGGCTTTAAGTAGGCGGTCGCGCTCGCCTAGCATGGCATGAGCGGTGACAGCGATCACTGGAGTTTGCTCATTGAGCGGCAGTTTTTTGATCGCTTTGGAGGCGGTAACCCCATCCATTTTCGGCATTTGAATGTCCATAAGGATCATATCGAAATGCTGATGTTCCGCTTGCGTGACGGCGTCTTCGCCATTGCTACAGGTGATCACTCGCTCAACGCGCTCTTTGAGTAGGGCGGTGATGAGTTTCAAGTTCGCGGGGTTATCATCCACGGCCATCACCGTCAGTGGCAATTTATCGGTGCTGACAGGCGTGTTGGGCTCCAGAAGAGGCAGCGCCTCTTGGTTCGCGGCTAACGTCTGTAGAAGCTTACGGCGTGACAATGGTTTGGTGATGCAGTGAACTTGATACTTTTGAATCAAGTGATCAGACAAAGCAAGGGCGGTACTTGGCATGCCGAGGACAACGTGCGGCGCGTAGGCCATGGCGCGTTCCACCAAGCTTTCCACTTCGCTAACGGTGTTATCTTGGTTCGGCGCCAGATTAAGCAGCACGTAATCATAGTTGGCGGCTTCTTCAGGCATCGACGAGCGGTAAGTGACCGACAACCCTTCGCGAGTCAACATGTTTTGTACGATCGAGGCCGCTTGCATATTAGGTTCAATTAGCAGCAACTGGCGCTGCGCTAGGGCTTGCGCTTCGATGAGATCGCTCACCGGCATATCGGTGGCATGCAATCTCAAGGTAAACCAGAAGGTAGAGCCTTGGTGCAAGCGACTGGTTAGGCTGATTTCACCGCCCATTTGACTGACGAGTTTCTGCGTGATGACCAGCCCAAGCCCGGTGCCACCATAGCGGCGCGAGATGCTGGCGTCTGCTTGACTAAAGGCTTGGAAAAGCTGCGCTTGTTGACGCTCTGAGATACCGATACCCGTGTCGCGTACCATAAATTGCAACTCGACCACGTCATCGCGCTGTGAGCGAAGTTCGACGCTGATATCGATGTTGCCACGCTCAGTAAACTTGATGGAGTTGCCCACCAGGTTGGTCAACACTTGTTGGATGCGCAGCGGATCGCCGGCGAGACCCGCCGGAATTTTCGGATCCACTTTGAGCGTCAACTCTAGCCCTTTTTCATGGGCGCTGGTGGCTTGCAGGCTAACCACCTCTTCCAGCGACTCTTGGAACTCAAAAGGAATATTCTCCAGCGCCAGCTTACCTGCTTCAAGTTTCGAGAAATCAAGGATGTCATTGATGATGTTGAGCAAGTTGTTGGCGGAGCGTTCGATGGTCTGCAAGTAATCGGTTTGGCTGTTGGTGAGTTTGGTTTTCAACATCTGGCGAGTAAAACCGATCACACCATTGAGCGGCGTTCTTAGCTCGTGTGACATGTTTGCCAGAAACTCGGATTTCACTCGCGCCGCTTCTTGCGCGCGTTTTTTCGCAATATCGAGCTCGACGTTTTGGATCTCAAGTTGTTCAAGGGTTTCGCGTAGATCGGAAGTGGCTTGGTCGATGCTGTGCTGCATTTCCACATGGTATTCCGACAGCGAGACCGCCATTGCGTTGATGCCGTTTTTCAACGAGTCGAGCTCGCCGTGCATTTTGCCTTCGATACGCACATCCAAATGCCCGCGACGAATGCGATCCACCATGTTTTTCATGTGAGAGATCGGACGGGTCACGTCGTACATCAAGCGGTAGGCGAAGACGGCGGATAGGCCGAGTCCGACGAGCAACACTAACGCAGCGGCAAAAATCTCTTGATACTGCTGCAAGCGCAGCGAAGAGAGATCGAGCTCAATCGAGACATAGCCGAGTGCTGGTGTGGTACTTTGCCCTTCGAGTGTGGCGGTTAAGCCCGCCTCAGAGATAACGGGCGCGCGAAGAATTAAGGTGTTGTCGCGCAAATCAGAGGTGAGTAGCAGCGGTATGGGCTCTTGTTTTGGAAAGGTCAGCGACTCGAAGTTAGGGTGAAAGTTCGAGGTCACGAACAGATCGTGCTTGTAATCAAATACGGCAATACTGCGGACAAATTTCGAGTTCTTACGATGCGCAAAGCTGATGATGCGCCTGACGGCTTCGCGGCTGTTGTTGCGAAGCCCATCTTCACTGGCAATCGCCAAAGGCTCAACGATATTTAAACCTGAATTTATGACCTGAGTTTCCAAATCGTGATAGCGATTAAAGGAAAAGAAGGCGGTCAGTAGAAGACCGATGATCAATGTGGGGGCGAGAGTAAGAGAAATAACGCGGGCGCGTAAGCCATATCTGGTCATTATTGTCTAAACATCGTGGTGTGGATATGGGAAAATAACTTCCATAAATAGAAGCCGCCGAAGGTTTAAGCATAATCAACTCGGTCGGCTCACACAATGATTCTGCTGTAAAAGCGGGAATCGACACTGTAATTAGAGCAAATACAGTCTGTTGACTGCGAAATAGGCACGGCACATGGCGCGTTTCTTCCAACCTAAAAAGAAAACTCAACTCAATACTAAGCATCAATCTGTTCTGGTCGAGAAACTCGATCACCACGGTGCGGGCATGGCATACCAAAATAAAAAGCCGATTTTTATTGAAGGCGCTTTGCCTAAAGAAGAGGTATTGATTCAACTGACGGAAAGCAAAGCCAAGTACGAGCGTGCCAAATTGATCAAAGTTCTCACGCCTAGTTCAGAGCGTATTGCGCCATTTTGCCCGCATTACGACATGTGTGGCGGTTGTAACATGCAGCACGTCTCTAACGCCGATCAACAAGCGCATAAATCGCGCACCTTAGCGCAGTTGATGCGCAAATTCAGCGGACAGGATGCAGCGCTCTCAGCCCTGATTTCTGGGGATGAGCAAGGCTATCGCCGCCGCGCGCGCATCAGTATCAAGTGGGATAAAAAGCAGCATCAGTTACAGTTTGGTTTTCGTAAAAAACAGAGCCAAGAGATCATCACACTGACCGATTGCCCAGTATTGGCACCAGAGCTAAGCGCGTTAATGGCGCCACTGTATGCCTTGTTGTCGGAGTTCAGTCAGCCAGAGCACCTTGGCCATGTGGAGTTGGTGAAAGGAGACAACGTCAATATTCTGGTTGTAAGACATCTCAAGCCGCTGGCCGAGAGTGAAGAGGCGGCGTTGATCGCCTTTGCGACCACTCACCACATCACTCTTTACCTGATGCCGGAAAGTCATCAGTTGAAGTTGGTGAAGGGCGAGGCTGGGGTCTACCAAGAAGCAGGCGTGACTATTGCGTTTGAACCAAATAACTTTATTCAGGTCAATCAGAAGGTCAACGCGCAAATGGTCCAACAGGCAATGGCGTGGCTAACGTTGAGCGACAGCGATCGTGTGTTGGATCTGTTTTGCGGTCTAGGCAACTTTAGCTTGCCAATCGCTAAGCAGGTTGCGCATGTGGTTGGTGTTGAAGGTGTGGAGGCGATGGTTGAGAAAGCGGCGAACAATGCGGCGCTCAATCAACTCTCCAATGTCGAGTTTTTCCAAGCGAATTTGGAGCTGCCCATCGCAAATAACGCCTGGGCGGGCGAAAAGTTCGATAAAGTGTTGCTCGACCCAGCACGAGCGGGCGCGAGTGGTATCGTAGAACAACTTTCTGCCTTGGGTGCGACTCGTGTCGTTTATGTTTCTTGCAATCCTGCTACCCTAGCAAGGGATTCGCAAAGCCTTCTCGAGCAGGGCTACCAATTAGAAAAACTCGCGATGTTGGATATGTTCCCCCATACCAGCCATTTAGAATCAATGGCGTTATTTGTTAAGGATTAGACCCGCCCGTTGGGCGAGGTTAAAAAAATAAAAAAACTAGGACGATAGAGATGGTTGCGGTAAGAAGCGCACACTTAAATCAAGACGAACAGTTTGAGCTAGAAAAATGGATTGCGAGCCTGAATCAGGACGCAAAAATTGCCCAGCGCTTAAAAGAAGTGTACCGCCAGTGTGAAAAGGTACTTGAGGGTAATGAACAAGGCCCACTGCTGTTATGGCGTGGCCGTGAAATGATCGAAATTTTAATCACGCTGTCGATGGACAAAGCCACCTTAGTGGCGGCGCTGCTGTTTCCGCTCGTCTCGGCTGGTGCCTACGCGCGTGATGCCTTTGAAGAAGACTTTGGCAAAGAAACCATCAAACTGATTGATGGCGTAGAAGAGATGGCGGCACTTGGCCAGCTCAACATCACCATGGAAGGCAGCGCTGCATCGGCGCAGGTGGACAATGTCCGCCGAATGCTACTGGCGATGGTTGATGACTTTCGCTGCGTAATCATTAAGTTAGCTGAGCGAATCTGCAACCTCATTGAAGTAAAGAAAGCGCCCGATGAAGTGCGCCGCGCTGCAGCGAAAGAGTGTGCGAATATCTACGCACCACTGGCCAACCGTTTGGGTATCGGTCAGTTGAAGTGGGAAATTGAAGACTACGCCTTTCGTTACCAGCAACCGGAAACCTACAAACAGATTGCTAAACAGCTCTCTGAGCGACGCATTGTCCGTGAGCAGTACATCAAAGATTTTGTCGATGATCTCTCCGATGAAATGAAAGAGGCGGGCATCAACGCGGAAGTGAGCGGGCGTCCCAAGCACATCTATAGCATCTGGCGCAAAATGCAGAAGAAAAATTTGGCGTTCGATGAGCTGTTTGACGTGCGCGCAGTGCGCATCATCGCCGATAAACTGCAAGACTGTTACGCCGCACTGGGGATGGTGCACACCAAATACAAACACCTGCCCAGTGAGTTTGATGACTATGTCGCAAACCCAAAACCGAATGGCTACCAATCCATTCACACCGTAATTCTCGGCCCAGAAGGCAAGACCATCGAGATTCAGATCCGCACCAAGCAGATGCACGAAGATTCTGAACTTGGCGTGGCCGCGCACTGGAAATACAAAGAGGGCGGCGCTGGTCGCAGTGGGTACGATGAGAAAATTACCTGGCTACGCAAACTGCTTGATTGGCAAGAGGAGATGTCCGACTCGGGTGAGATGTTGGATGAAGTGCGCAGCCAAGTGTTTGATGACCGCGTCTATGCCTTTACTCCGCGTGGCGATGTCGTCGACTTACCGATGGGCGCGACTCCGCTCGATTTTGCTTACCACATTCACTCAGAAGTGGGGCATCGCTGTATTGGTGCCAAAGTAGCGGGCCGTATCGTACCTTTTACCCATAAATTGTCGATGGGCGATCAAGTGGAGATCATTACCGCTAAAGAGCCCAACCCATCGCGCGACTGGTTAAACCCGTCGATGGGGTTTGTGACCTCAGGGCGAGCACGCGCGAAGATCAATGCTTGGTTCCGCAAGCAGTCTCGTGAGAAAAACCTCGAGGCGGGGCGCGAGATTCTCGAGGTGGAACTGGCGAAAATTGGTGCGACGTTAAAAGACGCCGAGCGTTACTCGCTGAAGCGCTTCAACGTTAACTCGACCGATGAACTGTTTGTTGGGGTGGGCAGTGGTGATTTGCGGATTAACCAGATCATTAATCATATCAATGCGTTGGTGAACAAGCCCACCGCTGAAGAAGAAGACAAGCAAGCACTAGAAAAGCTCCAAGAAGCAGAGCACAAAGCGCCGGCTCAGAGCCGCCCTAAGAAGGATGCGGTTGTGGTCGAAGGGGTCGACAACTTGATGACTCACCTCGCTCGATGCTGTCAGCCAATCCCGGGCGATGAAATCTGCGGTTATATCACCCAGGGCCGTGGCATTTCAGTACATCGCGCCGATTGTGAGCAGCTTGATGAGTTAAGGCACCATGCACCAGAACGTATTATTGATACCGTTTGGGGCAGCGGTTTTGTGGGCTCCTACATTCTCACCGTCCGTGTTGAGGCGATGGAGCGCGGTGGGCTGTTAAAAGACATCACTACGCTGTTTGCTAATGAGAAAATCAAAGTGACCAGCATGAAGAATCGCGTCGACTACCGTAAACAGTTATCGATCATGGATTTTGATCTTGAAGTGAACAACATCGAGGTGTTATCACGGGTGATCAAACGTGTGGAACAGATCCGAGACGTGATGAGCGTTAAACGTTTGGGCTAACCGGAATCCGTAGCAATTATTGACAATGCGCGTTAAGCGCGACCAACAGTTCGAAGGTGAGTGGTTATGCTGCTCACCTTTTCATTTTGTGAGGGAGAGGCATGAGTCATCCAATTGAACAATTAGAGCAAATCATGGCCAAGCTGCGTGATCCAGAACACGGCTGCCCATGGGATTTAAAGCAGTCTTTCGACACCATAGTGCCGCACACCATTGAAGAAACCTATGAAGTGGTGGATGCGATTCACAACCGCGATTGGACCAATCTAAAAGAAGAGCTTGGCGATCTGTTGTTCCAGGTGATTTTCTACAGTCAACTGGCTAAAGAGCAGCAATTGTTTGATTTTTCTGAGGTGGTCGACACAGTGAATGAAAAACTCACGCGCCGTCACCCGCATGTCTTTGGTCAAGCGGAGTTTGCCAGCGACGAGGAAATTAACGCCAATTGGGAGGCGGAAAAAGCCAAAGAGAAAGCGCAACTAGGCAAAAATGAACAAAGTATCCTAGACTCAATACCAGCTTCTCTACCGGCGCTTTCTCGTGCTACAAAAATTCAGAAAAAGTGCGCCAAAGTGGGTTTTGATTGGGACACTTTAGGACCAGTGGTGGATAAAGTACGCGAGGAGGTCGATGAAGTCGTCGCGGAAGCGGTCCAAGTCTCGGTGCAAGATGACAAGGTCGAGATGGAGCTCGGTGATTTGCTGTTTGCGGTGGTGAATCTTGCTCGTCACCTCGGTCATGACCCAGAATCGGCATTGAGTAAGGCGAATCTTAAGTTTGTGCGTCGCTTTAAAGGCGTAGAATCACGCGTTGCGGCGCAGAATAAGACGCTAGAACAGTTACCCTTAGAGGCGCTTGATGCTCTGTGGGATGAAGTAAAAGCGGCGGAAAAAAATACTCGCTCAGAGTAATCACGCGAATTCGTCTGAGTACAGTCAGCCGTCGTGTGAATTTGATTTGAAGCAAAAAAGAAAAAATCACAGTGTGATAGATTTCACGTTGTGGCGGTTAGGGTCTTCTGGTATATTTTCGTCCCGTCCAGAAGAATTCCATTTCCCTCATTCAACCAATTTCAGGTTAAACATGACGACAAATTACATTTTTGTTACTGGCGGGGTTGTATCCTCTCTAGGTAAAGGTATTGCAGCTGCATCTCTAGCCGCTATTCTAGAAGCTCGTGGTCTTAAAGTGACCATGATGAAGCTTGACCCTTACATCAACGTTGACCCGGGCACCATGAGCCCAACTCAGCACGGTGAAGTGTTCGTCACGGAAGATGGCGCAGAGACCGACCTAGATCTTGGTCACTATGAGCGTTTCATTCGCACCAAGATGACTAAGCGCAATAACTTTACTGCCGGTCGTGTTTACGCAGACGTGCTTCGCAAAGAGCGTCGTGGTGACTACCTAGGTGCCACCATTCAAGTTATCCCTCACATCACTAACGCCATCAAAGACCGTGTTATTGCCGGTTCTGAAGGGCACGATGTGGCTATCGTTGAAGTTGGTGGTACGGTCGGTGACATCGAGTCATTGCCGTTTATGGAAGCGATTCGTCAGCTTGCTGTTGAACTCGGCCGTGAACGTGCGATGTTCATGCACTTGACGCTAGTCCCTTACCTTGCTGCGGCGGGTGAAGTGAAAACCAAGCCGACTCAGCACTCAGTGAAAGAGCTGCTCTCTATCGGTATCCAACCTGATATTCTGGTTTGTCGTAGCGATCGCATGATCCCAGCGAACGAGCGTAAGAAAATTGCCCTTTTCTGTAACGTTCCTGAGAAAGCGGTGATTTCGATGAAGGATGTGGATTCGATCTACAAGATCCCTCAACTGATCAAATCGCAAGGTCTTGATGATCTTGTGTGTGCACGTTTTGGTATCGACGCTCCAGAAGCAGACCTGTCTGAATGGGAGCAGGTTATCTATGAAGAAGCGAACCCAACGGGCGAAGTGACCATCGGTATGATCGGTAAATACATCGAACTGCCGGACGCGTACAAATCAGTCAACGAAGCGCTCAAGCATGCTGGCTTGAAAAACCGCTTGAACGTCACCATTAAATACGTAGATTCACAAGATGTTGAGACTAAAGGCATTGAAGTGCTTGCCGGTCTTGACGCTATTCTAGTACCGGGCGGTTTTGGTGACCGTGGTATCGAAGGTAAGATTCGCGCAGCGCAATACGCGCGTGAAAACAATGTCCCTTACCTTGGTATCTGTCTTGGTATGCAAGTCGCATTGATTGAATACGCTCGTAACGTTGCGGGTATGGAAGGCGCGCATTCAACAGAATTTAATAAAGAGACGAAATACCCTGTGGTAGGCTTGATCACTGAGTGGGTCGACGGTGAAGGTAAAGTTGAAGAACGTACCGAAACGTCGGATCTTGGTGGTACTATGCGTCTTGGCTCTCAGCTATGTCACTTAGAGAAAGGAACTAAGGCTCGCGAGCTTTATGGTAGCGCGACGATTCATGAACGTCACCGTCACCGTTACGAAGTGAACAACGTCCTTCGACCACAAATTGAAAAAGCGGGCTTGAAGGTCTCTGGTCTTTCTGCAGACAAGAAGCTGGTGGAAATGATTGAAAACCCTGCGCACCCATGGTTCGTTGCGGCTCAGTTCCACCCAGAATTCACATCGACGCCTCGTGATGGTCACCCATTATTCGCAGGCTTCGTGAAAGCCGCTGGTCAGCACTCACGCGGCGAGTTTGAGAAGTAAGTAAAAAGGATACGGGCGGCGGCGAAGGTTGTGCTGCTGCCTTTTAAATTTGACATTTATATTTGAACGAGAGGAAACATTAATGTCTAAGATCGTTAAAGTTCTAGGTCGTGAAATCATCGACTCACGTGGTAACCCAACTGTAGAAGCTGAAGTACACCTAGAAGGCGGTTTCGTAGGTATGGCTGCTGCTCCATCTGGCGCATCTACTGGTTCTCGCGAAGCTCTTGAGCTACGTGACGGTGACAAAGCACGTTTCCTAGGTAAAGGTGTTCTTAAAGCTGTTGAAGCAGTAAACGGCGAAATCGCAACTGCTCTAACAGGTAAAGACGCGAAAGACCAAGCGGCTATCGACGCAATCATGATCGAGCTAGACGGCACTGAGAACAAATCTAAGTTCGGTGCAAACGCAATCCTAGCGGTTTCTCTAGCGAACGCTAAAGCTGCTGCAGCAGCGAAAGGCATGCCTCTATACGAGCACATCGCTGAGCTAAACGGTACTGCTGGTCAGTTCTCTATGCCTCTACCAATGATGAACATCATCAACGGTGGTGAGCACGCAGACAACAACGTTGACATCCAAGAGTTCATGATTCAACCAGTTGGCGCTAAGACTCTTAAAGAAGGTCTACGTATCGGTGCTGAAGTATTCCACAACCTAGCTAAAGTTCTTAAGTCTAAAGGCTACAGCACTGCAGTGGGTGACGAAGGTGGTTTCGCTCCAAACCTTAAGTCTAACGCTGAAGCGCTAGAAGTGATCGCAGAAGCGGTTGCAGCGGCAGGTTACGAACTAGGTAAAGACGTAACTCTAGCTATGGACTGTGCTGCATCTGAGTTCTTCGACAAAGAAGCTGGCATCTACAACATGAAAGGCGAAGGTAAGACTTTCTCTTCTGAAGAGTTCAACCACTACCTAGCTGAGCTAGCAAGCAAGTTCCCAATCGTTTCTATCGAAGATGGTCTAGACGAGTCTGACTGGACTGGCTTCAAGCACCAAACTGAACTACTAGGTGACAAGCTTCAACTAGTAGGTGACGATCTATTCGTTACTAACACTAAGATCCTTGCTGAAGGTATCGAGAAAGGCGTAGCTAACTCTATCCTTATCAAGTTCAACCAAATCGGTTCTCTAACTGAGACTCTAGCTGCAATCAAGATGGCTAAAGACGCAGGTTACACAGCTGTAATCTCTCACCGCAGCGGCGAAACTGAAGATGCAACTATCGCTGACCTAGCGGTAGGTACTGCTGCAGGTCAAATCAAGACAGGTTCTATGAGCCGTTCTGACCGTGTTGCTAAGTACAACCAGCTAATCCGTATCGAGGAAGCGCTAGGTGAGCGTGCACCTTTCAACGGTCTTAAAGAAGTAAAAGGCCAAGCTTAATTCTTTATTGAATAAGGTCTAGCTTTAAAGCTCTTTAGAAACGCTCCACTTCGGTGGAGCGTTTTTTTTTGGAAACGCTCGGTGAGCGTGCACCTCCATATTTCAAGGAAGCGGTCTCAAAGAAGTAAAAGGTCAAGCTTAATTCTTTATTGAATAAGGCTTAGCTTTAACGCTTTTTGGAAACGCTCCACTTCGGTGGGGCGTTTTTGTTTTTCTATCCACATTATCAATGATGTTTACGACTTATTTACATTGCTGTTCATTATGCACTCAGTTCTATAACTAAAGTGTCTAGATAATGGAAATTGAGTATTTTCTATTTTGCCAACAAACCGTTACCGTATTTGTCTTACATTATTCAAATAACAACGTTGGTTAAAAGGAAACATCATGAGTGTCGCAGTGATTGCAAATTTAGTGGTATTTGCAGCGCTTCTTTTCTTCTTGAATCTTCAGCAAAGAAAAGGCGCAACACTATCAAGACAAGTGCTGATTGGATTGGTGCTAGGTAGTGGATTTGGTTTAGCGTTACAGCTGATTTACGGTGAAGGTAGCCTAGCGATTGGTGCGAGCCTAGACTGGATCAATGTGGTTGGCCGCGGTTATGTTGGTTTGCTGCAAATGGTCATCATGCCTTTGGTACTGGTCTCAATGTTTGCGGCGGTAGTGAAGCTTGAGAACTCGGCCTCCCTTGGCAAAATTAGTGGCTTAACCATTGGCGTGCTGCTGTTTACCACCGCGATTTCTGCTTTGATTGGTATTGCAGTGACGCAAGGCTTTGGTCTTTCTGCGGAAGGCTTAACAGAAGGTTCGCGTGAAGCGGCGCGTCTGTCTGCCTTAGAAGGTCGAATGGATCGTGTCAGTGACCTGACGATTCCCCAGATGCTAGTCAGCTTTATTCCAACCAACCCCTTTGCTGATCTGACGGGTGCGCGTTCGACCTCGATTATCGCCGTGGTGATCTTCGGTATCCTTTCTGGCGTTGCCGCGCGTAAGGTGATGTTGGAAAAAACCGAACTGGCGGCGCCGATTCGTACCTTTGTTGAAGCTGTGCAATCCATTGTCATGCGCCTAGTGAAAATGATCATGGCTCTGACGCCTTACGGTATTGCCGCTTTGATGGCCAAAGTGGTCGCGACCTCAAGTGCGAGTGATATTCTTAATCTGCTGGGCTTTATCATCGCCTCTTACTTTGCGATTGCGTTGATGTTCCTTGTGCATGGTGTGTTGGTCTCTTTTGTTGGCGTGAGCCCGAAAGAGTACTTCACTAAGATCTGGCCAGTATTGACCTTTGCTTTCACGTCACGCAGCTCGGCAGCGACCATTCCATTGAACGTTGAAGCGCAAATCAGCAAATTAAAAGTGCCGCCTGCGATTGCCAACTTATCCGCCTCATTTGGTGCCACTATTGGTCAAAATGGTTGTGCGGGTATCTATCCGGCGATGTTGGCTGTGATGGTCGCGCCGACGGTTGGTATCAACCCAATGGACATCAACTTTATCCTGTCGTTGGTGGCGATCATTACTATTAGCTCATTCGGTATTGCTGGTGTAGGTGGCGGCGCGACCTTTGCTGCACTGATTGTGTTGCCTGCGATGGGGCTGCCGGTAACAATTGCTGCACTATTGATCTCGATTGAGCCGTTGATTGATATGGCACGTACAGCGCTCAATGTCTCAGGCGCGATGACAGCCGGTACGATTACCAGTCGCTTGTTAAAACAGAAAGCGGATGAGCGGGAACTCAATGAGCAAAGCGCATAACCGTTACTCTGTGTAGAGTGGAAAGCCTAAGCCTTGTTGCTTAGGCTTTTTTCGTTTCGGTGACGATTTTTCTTTTAAGCATCTACTCTTCGTTTTGGTCACTAGAGAGACGCTTCGCTTTGCTTTGGGCAATCGCTTCGACGCGGCGTTGATTGAGCGCTTGGCGAATCTCTGCACCTTGATAACCAGCGGCAATGATGTCTTTGACTTCAACGCTCAGCGCCGCTTGGTAGGCTTGTTCGAACCATAGTTTTTGTGGATAGGGTGCGGTCTCAAAGCCTTTTCTTCCCTGGCTATCTGCCATGCAGCAGAGCAGGATATCGTCTAATCGTTCAGGCTTTCGCCAGACGTCAAAGGTATCGAGCACTTTGAGTAGCGTTGCCGGCTTGAGCTCAGCGGCGCGATGAATATTGGAGTGGTATTGGCAGACGAGCAACGCCAAATCGCGGTATTCATTAGGGATCTTAACTCGTTCACATAGGCCTCTAATCAATTTGAGCCCGGTATGACAGTGCAGTTTGTGACTTGGCCACTCGTTTTTCGGCGTGACACCTTTGCCGAGATCGTGTACTTGAGCGGCAAAACGCACGCTTGCAGAAGGCGACAAGCGCGCCGCACGTTCAGCGACCATTAGCGTGTGGATACCAGTATCGATTTCTGGGTGCCATTGCTCTGGTTGCGGTACGCCAAATAGGGCGTCAAGTTCGGGCAGAACGACTGCGAGCGCGCCGCATTCGCGCAGTACGGAAAGAAAAATGTGCGGGTTCTCTGTGGTGAGCGACTTTTGCCACTCCAGCCAGATTCGCTCAGGGGTAAGTTGAGACAGTTCTCCCGACTCGGCAATGGAGCGCATCAAGCCCAGCGTTTCTTGAGCGACCTCAAAGCCTAAATGATGGAGTTTTGCTGCGAATCGAGCGACTCTTAACACGCGCAGCGGGTCTTCCACAAACGCCTCTGAGACATGACGAAGTTGGCGCAGCTCGATGTCGTTTAGGCCACCGTAGGGATCAATCAGCTGTCCCTCACTGTCTTGCGCGATGGCGTTAATGGTCAAATCGCGGCGGCGTAAATCCTCTTCGAGCGTCACATCCGGTGCGAAGTAGCAATCAAAGCCAGTGTAGCCCGCACCGGTTTTCCGCTCTGTGCGTGCAAGCGCGTACTCTTGCTTCGTCTTAGGGTGAAGAAAGACAGGGAACTCTTTACCTACGGGGGTGTAGCCTTGCGCGATAAGATCATCGGGTGTGGCCCCAACGATCACCCAATCCTGATCGTAAACGTCAATATTGAGCAGGTGATCGCGTACCGCGCCACCGACAAGGTATCGTTTCATGGCCACTCCTTCTCATTTTAAAACATAGCCGTTGGCTAATTGGGTGTGCAATGGTACTTTTCTTATCAACAAATGCCCAGCAACAAATAGTCGCCACCCACTCAGAGACGAGATGCATGTACAAACACCACTTTGCTTTTCATGAGTTCCCTTTCTCGATTGTGCCTAGCTCTCGTTTTCTCTATCTCAGCCAGCGTCACAAAGAAGCGATCTTTCGCCTCACCTCTGGTTTAGGGGAAGGGGGCGGTTTTGCCATGTTAACCGGAGAAGTGGGGACGGGCAAAACCACAGTGGCCAAGGCGATGTTGAATGACTTGGATGTGATCGTCGATCAAGGACGCCTGCAAGCTGGTTTTATACTCAACCCAACCTTTTCCGAATCAGAGTTGCTAGAAGCCATCTGTGATGAGTTCTCCATTGCCTATTCTCATGACGCCTCACTGAAGCAATTGAGTCAGGCCATCCACCAGTTTTTAATTGAGAGTTACGCGCAAGGTCGACAAACCTTGTTGGTGATTGATGAAGCTCAGCACCTCAGTTCGCAAGTGCTTGAGCAGCTGCGCCTATTGACCAACCTTGAAACCGAGCAGCACAAGCTATTGAAAGTGTTATTAATTGGTCAGCCTGAGTTACAGCAAAAATTGCAAATGCCGATCTTGCGTCAGTTGGCGCAAAGGATCACGGGCCGCTACCATTTGCTCCCTCTAGACGGTGCCGAAACCGCGAACTATGTTCGTCATCGGCTGACACTCGCCGGCGGCGATCCTGATCTTTTCTCTTCGCGCTCGCTCAAGTGGATCGCCACCCAAACGCAAGGGATCCCAAGGTTGATCAACTTGGTGTGTGACGCGGCGCTGCGTCATGCCTACTCGAGCGGTGAGCTAAAGCCTAGCCATGACAGTGTGCAGCGTGCCTGTGATGAGGTGATGAGCTTCCAGCCTTCGTTTCAAGTCACTCGCCCTCGCCATTCGGTAAGAGCCTCAGGTGCACCCTATTGGTTTGCGGCTGCAATAGGTATCGCGTTAAGTGTTGTGGGTTATCAAAGTGCGCCGCTTTGGGCTGATGATCTGATTACGCAGCAAGTCGCCCGCAGTCACCCTATCCAGCACCGTGAACCGATGATCAACCATGTGCTGCCAGATACGCTGAAAACGGCACTCGACTCCGCTATCAATCTTGAGCAAGGTTTAGCGAACTTGTATCGCGTCTGGGGCTATCAGGCATCCGTGTTGGATAAGCTCTGTTTGGAGAATGAGCAAAGCGTGTTTCAATGCCAACTGACTCAAGGGGATTTAGCCACTTTGGTGCAAGCCAATCGCCCAGTGCTGCTCACGTTGGGGGAGGCAGACTCCCCACGTTATGTGGTGTTGTATCAACTCGATTCAGATCACGCAACGCTGTTGCTTGACGGGCAGTTGTACACCTTGCCCAGCGCCGAACTTGAGAGGCGTTGGAATGGCGAGTATCGACATATTTGGCGGCGCTATTGGGGAGGCACGCTCAAGCCTGGCATGGAAGGGAAGGCCATTGCCGCGCTCGACGCTCATCTCTCCTCAATCCTTGCTCAGCCTTCAACACAAAGTGCACGCTTTGATGAGGCGCTAGAGCAAAAAGTGAGATTGTTCCAACGTTGGCAGGGGCTCACGGTTGATGGGATTGCTGGCTCGAAAACGCTGCGTAAAATTGAGCAGATGAGTCTACATGAGGCTCCGCGGTTGGATACCCGGATGGTCATGGCTAATCACAGCGTGGATGCGCAGGAGAACCGCTGATGTCACAAATGATGAAAGCTTTGAAGGCGTCCCAGCATCGCTATCAAGCGGCATCTGCACCTGGCGATGTCAACAACTCGCCGATAGACAGCGTTGCAACGCGCCCAAGTATGATGGTCATGAGCTTGCTGATATTGCTGCCTGCCTCGCTAGGAGTAGGGTTGGGTGTTGAGCGTCACTACCGTCAAGTGGAAGCCGACTGGCTCCTCAAGCAAACGGCGTCGCCTAGTGTCATTGAGCGCCCTGTCGAGTTCAGTGTTACCCCTTGGCAAGACGAGCAGGCGTTGGCCATGACGTACGAACTCACCCTTTATGATGTACAAGCAGTGCCGAGCTACTCTCGTAGCCATGAGGCCGAGGGTCGTCAACCAATGGATACACAGCTGGTATATCGCCAATCTAAAGTACAGGCTTCGCCTCAACCTTTCATTGATGACTTAGATCTCTCTCAGCTATCGCCCGAGTTAGCCCTTCGCGTGCAAAGTGCCCTCAAACCGTCGTCAACACCCACTCCGACGTCGAATGTCAGTCAACTCGCGCAGCAAGGTCTCAAGTGGACGGGGCAGTTACCCGCGCTCAATTTCCAAACTCATGTCTATTCAAGCAAGCAAGATAAACGCTGGGTTAAGGTCAATGGTATCGAGTATCAAGAGGGAGACTGGATCGCAACCGGGGTTCAACTGGTGTCAATTGAACCGCAGCACTGTATGGTGAGTTTCTCGGGTGAGAGGATTGAAATCCCAGCCTTGTATGATTGGCAAGGGTAGCCCTAGGGCTAGTGTAAAAAACAGAGGGAAAAGAAAAGGTCGCATTGGCGACCTTTTCGTTATCTTGGTTAGGGGGGTAGGGGATTACGCCCAGCCCGATGGTGAACGCTTTCTGCGCGGGATAATGTGCGGCAGAATCAAACCCAACAGCAAGCCAATGCCAGCCACGCCACCGCCGTACATAAAGTACTTGAGCAGCAAGTCGTCTTTTTGGGTGTCAAGCTGTGCTCTTAGCTTGCGTACCTCTTCTTGAGAAGCCGTCAGTTGCTGACTCATCTCACTGTATCCGCTTTCTAGGTCGGCGATTTGGCGGTTGCGTGTTTCAAGAGAATCGACCAAGCCCGCTTTTTCTTGATCAGAGTTTGCGCGCGCGTTGGCAAGCTTCTCTTTCACTTCTGCCAGCTCTTTTTCTACGCGAGGTAAGCGCAGTGTCACGCTCTCTTGTGAGGTCACGAAACGGCTTTCGACCCATCCTCGGCGTCCTTTCGAGTCTTGGATGTGACTGTAACCGGAATCTTTATTGGACTCGATAAAGGTCACTTTTTCGCCCGCATCGACACTGCCAATAATACGAAATTGATTACTTGGTCCTGAGTGCATGTAAGTAAACAATTGATCAGAGATGTAGCGGTCTTGAGCAAACGCGGCAGGGGCCGCCACAATCGATGCCAAAAGCAGGTAAACCCATTTTTTCACGGTAAATCCTTTAACAGTTTTTTGTGTCTAATTTTTACTAGGGCAAATAGTAAGAATTTTCTAGGGGCTTCGCAACAAAGAAGGGAGGCTGAGCCTCCCTTTCTGCGGTATTGAGTCAATAATGACAGTGTATTAACAGAAGTAAGAATCCACTAACACAGTACTGACAGATGACTTAGCTGACAGATGACTTAGACAAACATTGCTTGAATCGCGTAGTAGAACACCACGGCCAGTAGTGCACCGGCTGGGAGTGTCACAATCCAAGACGCAACGATGTTACGTACCACGCCTAGGTTCAATGCTGCGATGCCGCGAGCAAAGCCGACACCCAGTACCGCGCCGACCAGTGTTTGAGTGGTCGAGATAGGCAGACCAGTACCCGATGCCAATACCACAGTACATGCCGTAGCGAGCTGCGCAGCGAAGCCGCGGCTTGGCGTCAGTTCGGTAATGCCGGTACCGACCGTTGCCATCACTTTGTGACCCAATGTCGCAAGACCAACCACAATACCAAAGCCACCTAGCGGAAGAATCCACCAAGCAATGGTGCTCTTGCCAGTGATTTCACCCATGTGCTCGACCGTAGAGACGACCGCAGACAGTGGACCAATCGCGTTGGCGACGTCGTTCGAACCGTGTGCAAACGCCATCGCACACGCAGTAATGACCATCAGGACACTGAAGATGCCTTCAACGCCGGCAAATCCGTGGTCATCTTCGCGGCTCGCAAATTTCTTCTGGATATAGAGGTAACCACCAATCATGACCAGCCCTGAGAAGCCAGCTGACCACATCCACGCTTCGCTGTTCGATAGGTGAAGACCGACGTGCTTTAGGCCTTTCTTAATGGTCACAAGCGCAATCACCATGGTGGTGATGAACATGTAGACAGGCACAAAACGTTTGGCGTTGATCAGCGGTTTTTCAGTATCGAAAATCAGGCGCTGAGCACTGACGAAAATAACGTAAGCAAAGAAACCAGAGATGACAGGGGTAACGATCCAACTGCCGACAATGCCTTTCACACTGCCCCAGTCCACTGCTTCTGTGCCAACAGAGACACAAGCAAAACCGATGATGGCGCCGATAATAGAGTGAGTTGTCGATACTGGCCAACCCATATAAGAGGCGAGCAGCAACCATGTACCCGCTGCTAATAACGCAGACATCATGCCGTAGACAAGAACGTCAGGTTGATTGGCAAACAGAGAAGTTTCGATTACGCCTTTGCGGATCGTATCTGTCACTTCACCGCCGGCTAAATAGGCACCGGCAAATTCAAAGATCATCGCGATAATGATCGCTTGTTTTACGGTGAGTGCTTTTGAACCTACCGAGGTACCCATGGCGTTCGCGACGTCATTCGCGCCGATACCAATCGCCATTAAAAAGCCGAAGGCTGCTGCAATAATAATCAGGACAGTGCCGTAATTCGCAAGGATATCCATCGTAATACCTAGTTGTTGATAACAAGCGGAGCAAATTGGACACGACAAAACCCCACAGCGAATTCAGTGTAGCTCGCTTACTGGGGTGTGCTTATAAAATGCTCTTCGTTATTTGGTTAACTTATGTTTATGAGCGAGACAGCATGAGTTCAAGACGCGCACCAACACGCTGAGCTTGATCTGCAATACCACCGACCCATTCAAGAATCTTGTAAAGGAACATCACATCAATCGGATTCAAATCGCTTTCGATCGCCATCAGTTGTTGGCGAAGTTGGATTTGCATCGCGTCTGTGTCGTCCTCAATCACATCCAGTTGATGGATCATTTCAGCCACGAGAGTCACTTCGCGACCTTTAAATCCAGTTTCCAATAACTCATCGAGCTCATTGATGACTTCTTGCGCTTGGTTTGCGGCGTCGAGACAACGCTTCACGTAAGCAATGAAGTTTTCTTGAAGAGGCTCAGGAATAGTCAGTTGTCGGCCGTAGACACGACCAGCAATATCTTTGGCTAGGTTGGCCAGTTTGTCTTGTTGAGTCAGCAGCTCTAGCATGTCGCTGCGGTCGACTGGCAAAAACAAACCACGAGGAAGTTTGAGACGGATCTCGCGCTTTAGTACGTCGGCTTCTTTCTCTAGGTGAGAAATTTGTGCACGGATTTCTGCGGCTTTCTCCCAGTCACCCTTTGAACTGACTTCAAAGAAGTTCACTAGGTGCGAGCAACATTCGTTCACACACACAACGTGGCGCTGCAAAGGTTTGATAGGGGACTTTGCAAATAACCCCATAATTGTATTTACTGGCATGGTCATTCAACCCAATTAATATAACCTAGAAAAAACAGACACCAATAAGAATGGTGAAATGTTGAGCGATGGCTATAAAGGCGCGCATGTTAACCCATTAAAGTGTGCATTTAAACTGTTTTAGATCATCAATGGGGCGATATTTCTCTCTTGCCGAGTAAGAAAATAGGCAATATCCTTTGGCTATCTGCGTTAAAAGGTAACACTATGGAAACCGAGATAGAACTGAAGTTTTTTGTTTCACCTGAATTTTCAGAGACGTTAAGAGAAAAAATAGCGTTAACAAAAGTACTTCAGCACAGTTGTCGTGAGTTAGGGAATACTTACTTTGACACCCCGGACAACTGGCTACGTCAACATGATATTGGATTAAGAATTCGTCGTTATGATGATGTGTTCGTGCAAACGGTCAAAACCGCAGGACGTGTGGTCGCCGGGCTTCATCAAAGACCGGAATACAATGCAGAACATAATAGCAACGATCCCGTCCTTACCTTACATCCGCAAGACATCTGGCCCGATGGCCGCGCGATTGAGGAACTGCAATCTCAAATCGCTCCTCTCTTCTCGACCAACTTTACCCGTGAGCAATGGCTGGTTGGCATGCCAGATGGCAGCCAAATTGAAGTGGCGTTTGATCTAGGGTGTGTCGAATCAGGGGATTTAACCGCGCCGATTTGCGAAGTGGAACTGGAGCTGAAATCAGGCCAGACCGATGCCCTCTTTACCTTAGCGCGCAGCTTGTCAGAGCAAGGAGGGATGCGCTTAGGCAACTTAAGCAAAGCGGCCAAAGGTTATCGCTTAGCATCTGGCTACCAAGGTGACGAAGTGAAACCGCTAAGTTTGGTTGAGACACAGCAAAAAGACAGCGTAGAGACCTGTTTTGTCCAGTCGCTTGAGCATGCGTTGTCGCACTGGCACTACCATGAGCAGATTTACTCTGAGCGCGAGTCGATTGATGCGCTGCATGAAATCAAAAACGCCATCAGTTTTATTCGCCAAGTATTGACCGTCTATCGCGATGTGGTGCCACGTCGTGCCAGCGCCCTGGTTCGACAAGAGCTCAAATGGCTTGAACAAAGCTTAGAGTGGCTTAAGCAGTACGATTACCTTGAAGAGCTGCTGGAAGATAAAGGGCACGCGTTACGTAAACTAGAGGCACGTAAGTTCCTTGTCGCAGAGCTGAAAGAGATTCAGCAGCAGTTGCCTGACAGAGAAGAGATGTTGGCTCTGATTCATTCCGCCCGCTACGCCGGTTTGCTGCTGGATTTAAGCCGTTGGATTTTGACTCGCGGCTGGCAGCCGTTTTTAGATGAGAAAGCCCGTGAAGAGATGGCTGAGGGTGTAGAGCGCTTTGCTGTCGCCCAGCTCGATAAAACCTGGTCACAGTTGCTTGAGGTGTTCTCGCCTGAGCAAGATCTCAACGCGCCGGCGTATGTGGAGCAGCAGTACCATCTGATGCGCAATCTATACACAGGGGTGAGTTTTGCTAGCTTGTTCAATGTCGATGAGCGCAACAGCTTCCGCTTGCCTTGGAGTGACTTGCTGCATGGCATCGATGATTTGCTGACCCTTGAAACGCTGGATCAACTTAGCAACAAATTAGAGGGTGAGCAGCGCGAGCAACTGTTGCGTTGGCTAACTCGCCAAGAAAACTCCATTTTGCATGCGATGGAGCAGACGCGAATCATCTGCTTAGAGGCCCAGCCTTATTGGCGCCACTAGTCTCGCATCATCACCATCACTGGGGAGCTTAAGGCTCCCTTTTTGTTGTCTGGGGAGTAGCTTTTTGCGTTTTATTCTCCAATGTATCGAGCCGTTTAATGATGGCTCGTTGATTGGCGAGAATCTCTTTGAGTAGTTGTTCTTTGTGCTCAGATCGTTTGGCTTGCAACTTGGACGGCGAGGTGATCAACGAAGTGATAAGCCCTGAGATCATACCGAACAAGCCTACTCCACAGATGATCAGGGCCGACGCTAAGATCTTACCGCCATGGGTGACGGGAAAGTGATCGCCATAGCCAACGGTAGAGATGGTGACCAATGCCCACCACAGGGCATCCCCACCGGATTGAATATTGGCGTGATCTGATCCCCCTTCAATCAACAGCATCATACTTGAACCAACCGTAAGTAAAACGATCAACAGCAATAAGATCGACGCTAAGGTCATTTCATGACGATTACTTAAGATCTGACGCAAGATGTGCTTACTGGCGCGGATCACCAAGATCACGCGCATGATGTGAAACAGACGTGCGTAGCGCAGGGGTTCAATCATCGGGATGCTGGCGACAAAATCGATCCAATGGCGTTTCATGTATTTCACGCGATCTGTTGCACGGATCAAATCTATGCTCAACTGCAGGATAAATATGCTACAGATTGCGAAGTCCAAGCCGATAAGGACTTGTCGAGTTTCTTGACTGACTGGAAAGAACAATAAGCCTGAAATCACAAATAGTGCGACGAAAGACAAAATTAGTGACAGTAAGCTCATTGGTTTCGTATCGTCTTTGGTATCATCTCTTTTCATACGAGGCTCGAAATAAATAATATGAGTGCGACCGTTCCCTCGCGGTAGGCAGCGATAAGCATTAAGTGTCTGATAAGTACTCAATCACACCGTATCATAGTTGACTTAGCGGAGAACGAACAATGACCAAAATGGCATTTAAGCCATGGGAGCGAGCGATAACGAACGTCCGTTTGATCCCCAAAATGGTGCTACTGATGGTATTCAGTACCGTCCTTATCGTGGCTAAACAGTTGTGGGATGCCAGTACTTTCCACGACTCCTTGCTCGCCGCCACTCAAAATGCCCAAGTGGCGCAAGCGCATTATCAAGCCTACTTAGTACAAGTGGCTTGGCAAACTGTAATTTTGATTGGCGTCTTTGTCGTTATTTTGCTCTTTGCTGCTCGTATTATGCTGCGCCAAACTCAGTATTTGAATGATTCAATCAAACAAATGGCGAATCGCGATCTCTCCAATCCGATTGAAATGGACTGCAAAGATGAATATGGCGATGTGGCGCGTGAGCTAGAAAAAACACGCCGTCAGTTGCAAGAGGTGATCAAACTGCAAGTAGAGGCCTCGCAAGAGCTCTCAACGATGACTGAAGTGATGACTCTTAGCATGTCTGAGACGAAAGAGTCGGCGCAAGAAGAGTTTAATGAAATTGACCAATTAGCCACGGCGATGAGTGAAATGACCTCAACGGTGCAAACCGTAGCTGATCATGCACAGAATGCTTCTGCACTGACGGAAAGTGCGACAGGGCAAGCGCAAAGCGGTCAACACTTTGTGAAAGGTACGGTCGATAAAATCAGTGCGTTGTCGAAAGACATCGCTGCCTCAGCGCAGGCCGTTAACGAGGTCGAAGAGAGCGTTGAAGCCATCGGCAGTGTTGTCGGCACCATTCAAGGAATTTCAGAGCAAACCAACCTTTTGGCATTGAACGCGGCGATTGAAGCGGCGCGTGCCGGCGAAGCCGGGCGCGGTTTTGCTGTGGTTGCGGATGAAGTCCGTAATCTGGCGCAGCGCACACAGCAAGCGACGGTCGAGATCCAAGATATGATTTCTCAGTTGCAAAGCAGCGCATCCTCGGCGGTTGAGTTGATGGAAAAGAGTGTTGTTGAAGCGGCAGAAGGGGTGGAATTGGTCACCAATGCTGGCGGTGAGCTGGATGGTATCGTATCGCAAGTTAACCAAATCAATGATATGAACTTCCAAATTGCGACGGCAGCGGGCCAACAAAGCAGCGTGGCGGAAGAGATGAACCAGAACCTGACCAATGTTCGTGAGCTGGTGGAAGCCTCTGTGGTGGTGGTAACGGAACTGCTTGAGACGTCAGAAATGATGCAGCGCAACGCTGAAGAGTTGGATGAAAAAATTACCTCTTTCCGTGTCTGACGAATAAATCGCGCAACGACCAATAAAATTGATTGAACCAACGCCCATCGCCTACGCATGGGCGTTTTTTATTGACGCAAGTCTGGTATAACTAACGTCTTCGGTTTTTTATGCATTCGATTGTAAGGACTCCTCATGCATTTGCCTTCCTCGTTGTCTCCTCTTAGTGATAAAGCGTTCGCGGCGCTGCCCAGTGAGGCATTGGCGCAATGGCCAGCCGCGTTGCTCGAGTCGCTCAAGTACGTCCTAGGGTTAAGTCAGTTCGTCGCAGACAATCTGACCAAAGATGAGTCACTGCTGCGTCAGCTGCCAGAGATGCTTGCCGAGCAGGATCGCAAGCAGCACTATCGCACAGATCTTTGCGCGCAACTTGAAACCTGTTCCGATGAGATGCAAGGACAGCGAGTCTTAAGACAGTTTCGTCGTCGTGAAATGACCTACATCGCTTGGCGAGACTTTTGTCAGAGTTGGACACTGCAAGAGAGCCTGAGTCATCTTTCGGAACTGGCTGAGGCGATGATTGTTGAAACCTATCAATGGCAATACAAAGCGTGCTGCGAATTGTGGGGGACGCCTTGTGATGAGACGGGGAAGCCACAGCCGATGTTGATCATTGGTATGGGTAAGCTTGGCGGTGGTGAGCTCAACTTCTCATCCGATATCGATCTGATTTTTACCTATCCAGAAAACGGGGAAACCCAAGGCGCCCGTCGTTCGATTGCTAACGCTCAGTTTTTTACCCGTTTGGGCCAGCGAATTATCAAAGCGCTCGATCAACACACCTTTGACGGTTTTTGTTACCGCGTTGACATGCGCTTGCGCCCTTTCGGCGAAAGTGGTCCTTTGGTGATGAGCTTTGCCGCGTTGGAAGATTACTACCAAGAGCAGGGGCGTGATTGGGAGCGCTACGCGATGATCAAAGCGCGAGTGATGGGGCGGGAGATGTATCCCGAATATCAAGCGCTGCGAGAGATGTTGCGACCCTTTGTTTTCCGTCGTTATATCGATTTTAGTGCCATTCAATCGCTGCGCCGAATGAAATCCATGATCAGCAGTGAAGTACGCCGCCGTGGGCTGAGTAACAATATCAAGCTAGGGGCTGGTGGTATCCGCGAAATCGAATTTATCGCCCAAGTGTTCCAGTTGATCCGTGGGGGCCGAGAGCCGAGCTTAAGGCAGCGTGGATTGTTAGTCACCTTAGAGGGGATTGAAGCACTGGCGTTGCTCTCAAGGGATGAAGTGACTCATCTCACTCAGGCGTATCATTTTCTGCGTCGTTTGGAGAACCTGCTCCAAGCGATGGCCGACAAACAGACGCAAACCTTGCCAGAGTCTGACCTTGAGCAGTGTCAGTTAGCAACGGCGATGGGCTTTGCTGACTGGCCTGCACTAACGCGCGAGGTAGAAGCGCACATGCAGCGGGTTCACCATGTGTTTCAGGCATTAATTGGTGACGATGAAGAAGAGCATGAGCAGAGCGATGTCGCCAAGCATTTTCATGAGCTGTGGGATATGGCAGAAAAACCGGATGTGATGGAGCATATTTTATCTCATGACATCGGGCGAGAAGAAGCCAGTGCGATGGCGATGACCATCATTCAATTTAAGCATGATTTGGCGAAAAAAACCTTGGGCCCACGTGGGCGTGAGGTACTCAACCGTTTGATGCCCAAGATCTTTGCTGCGATCTATTCACATCAGGATGCAGAGTTCGGTTTACCTAGAGTGCTGCATCTATTGCATAAAATTGTCACACGCACCACCTATCTTGAGCTGTTGGATGAACATCCTGCCGCGTTGACGCAACTGGTGCGTTTGTGTACCGCCAGTCCCATGATATCGGAGCAGTTGGGTCGCTATCCGATCTTGCTTGACGAACTGATTGACCCTCAGCAGCTGTATAACCCCGTCCCACTTGATAGTTATCGCACCGAATTGCGCGACTTTCTTGCCCGTATTCCAGAGGATGATATGGAGCAGCAGATGGAGGCGCTGCGTCAATTTAAACAGATTTGCATCTTGCGTATTGCCGCCGCCGATATTGCCGGTGTCTTGCCTGTCATGAAAGTGAGTGACCACTTAACCTACCTAGCCGAAGCTATTGTTGAGTCGGTCGTCCATCAAGCTTGGCTACAAATGGCTGAGAAGTACGGTGAGCCGACGCATCTCAAAGAGAGAGAGGGCAAAGGCTTTGCGGTCATTGGCTATGGCAAAGTGGGAGGCTGGGAGCTGGGCTACAACTCGGATCTGGATATCGTGTTCATGCACGATTGCCCAGTGAACGTCTACACCGATGGCGCAAAAGAGATTGATGGGCGCCAGTTTTATCTGCGCCTTGCCCAGCGCATTATCCATATTTTCTCAACCCGCACAGCCTCGGGGATTTTGTATGAAGTGGATACCCGCTTAAGGCCATCCGGCATCTCTGGTTTACTGGTTAGCCCTGCCGACGCCTTTGATGAATATCAGCATCAAGAGGCGTGGACATGGGAGCATCAAGCTCTAGTGCGCGCCCGCATGATTTACGGTGATGAGCCGCTACAGGCTGCATTTGCTAAAACGCGCCATGAGGTCTTGGCGACGCCGCGCGATGAAGCCAGTTTGCGCAAAGACGTCGCCGAGATGCGAGAAAAAATGCGCGATCATCTGGGTGGGAAAAAGCCTGGCCGCTTTATGCTCAAACAAGACCCAGGCGGTATCACGGATGTGGAGTTTTTGGCGCAATATTTGGTGCTTCGCTATAGCCATGAGAAGCCAAAACTCACGCGTTGGAGTGATAACGTCCGTATTTTCGAATCCATGATGGCGCAAGGTGTGCTTGAGGATTCGGCGGCGCAGGCGCTGACTCACGCCTACACCACCATGCGCGACCAAATTCATCACCGCAATCTGCTCAACCTTGACGCCGATGTCACGCAAGATAAATTTACCGATGAGCGTGCGCTGGTGCAGAGAATATGGGCGCAGTGGTTAAGTTTGGAGTCGGCCTCCTAAGGTTTACTAAAGTGACAAAGCCGATACGCGGTGGCTGGCAGAAAAATCGCCTAATTCCGACAATTTGGCATTAAGGCAAGGGTTTAGGGTGGTATAACGCTGTGCTAAACTCTCGCGAGAATTTAATTTTGGAGATCGTTGATGAAACCTATCCTGCCGAACTACAAGGATTCTGGTGTCTTAATCATTGGTGATGTGATGCTGGATCGCTACTGGTACGGACCGACTGGCCGTATTTCACCAGAAGCACCGGTGCCTGTGGTTAAAGTAGAAAATAACGAAGAGCGTCCAGGTGGGGCCGCCAACGTCGCTATGAACATTGCGTCACTCGGCGGACATGCGCACATCGTCGGTCTAACGGGTATTGATGAGCCAGCTCAGGTGTTGAGTGAGACGCTGACGGCGCTGAACGTGACCTGCGATTTTGTTGGTTTGGCCGAGTATCCAACCATCACAAAACTGCGCGTGATGAGCCGAGGGCAACAACTGATTCGTCTCGATTTTGAAGACAAGTTTGAAGGTGTTGACCCGTCATTAGTGCTTGCTCGTATGGAGAATGCACTGCCCAACGTCAAAGCGGTGGTGTTATCGGATTACGCCAAAGGCGCGCTCGAGCACGTCCAGCAGTACATTCAAAAAGCGCGAGCGGCGAACGTGCCTGTCTTTATCGACCCGAAAGGCGCAGATTTTGAACGCTACCGCGGCGCAACTTTGTTGACACCTAACATGGCAGAGTTTGAGCATGTGGTAGGTAAAGTGAAGTCCGATGACGACTTGGTGGAAAAGGGCTTAGCCCTTATCGAGCAGTTTGACTTGGACGCACTCTTGGTGACGCGCAGTGAGCACGGTATGACCTTGCTACGTCGCGGTCAAGCGCCATTCCATCTTCCCACTCAAGCGAAAGAAGTGTTTGATGTGACGGGTGCCGGCGATACGGTGATTTCCGTGTTGGCTGCCTCCGTTGCGTCAGGGAAAGCGTTGGATGAAGCGTGTGCGTTGGCCAATGCCGCCGCAGGCGTTGTGGTGGGTAAGCTGGGTACTTCTACGGTATCAACCATCGAGCTTGCCGAAGCTGTACATGGCAGCCAAGATACCGATTACGGTGTGATCAGCGAGAAAGCGTTAATTACTGCCGTTAAGCAGGCGCAACAGAAAGGCGAGAAAGTGGTCATGACCAATGGCTGTTTCGATATTTTGCACGCCGGCCATGTCTCTTACCTCAATCACGCAGCGGAGCTCGGCGATCGTTTGATCGTAGCCGTCAATACTGATGAGTCGGTAAAACGCCTTAAAGGTCCAGGTCGACCTGTCAACCCAACTGATCGCCGCATGGCTGTACTGGCAGGACTTGGTGCCGTCGACTGGGTAGTACCGTTTAGTGAAGATACCCCACAACGCCTGATTGCCACGGTATTGCCGGATCTGCTTGTCAAAGGCGGTGATTACAAGCCTGAAGAGATTGCTGGTGGAGTTGAGGTGATTGCTAACGGCGGTGAAGTCAAAGTGCTCAATTTTGAAGACGGTTGCTCGACCACAGAAATCATTCAAGCCATCCGTGGTGGAAAAGGCTGATCCAACCGAGCGATACATAACAAAAATACCCAACAAAAATGGAGCCCTTAGGCTCCATTTTTTATGTTGACTGCGAGATGTCGATTACTCTTCTAAATCACCGCAGAAACGGTAACCTTCACCGTGAATAGTCGCGATGATTTCAGGCGTGCCTGATACCGATTCAAAGTGCTTACGAATACGACGAATCGTAACATCAACAGTACGGTCATGAGGCTTAAGCTCACGGCCGGTCATTTTCTTCAGAAGATCAGCGCGAGTTTGGATCTTACCTGGGTTCTCACAGAAGTGCAGTAGGGCACGGAATTCTGAACGAGGCAGCTTGTAGCCATCGCCACTTGGGCTCACCAGTGAGCGGCTGTTGATGTCCAGTACCCAACCATTGAACTGGTACTTCTCAACGCTACGTTTTTCTTCTTGCACGGCACTGGCGTTCATCGAACGATTAAGCAGGTTGCGCGCGCGAATGGTCAATTCACGTGGGTTAAATGGTTTGGTGATGTAATCATCCGCACCGATTTCTAGGCCTAGAATTTTATCCACTTCATTGTCACGACCTGTTAGGAACATCAGTGCCACATTGGCTTGTTCGCGCAGCTCACGAGCCAGTAGCAGGCCGTTTTTACCAGGCAGGTTAATATCCATGATCACCAGATTTACATGGCTCTCAGACAGAACCTGGTGCATCTCTTCACCGTCACTGGCCTCAAAAACAGCGTATCCCTCTGCTTCAAAAATACTCTTTAGAGTGTTACGAGTTACTTGCTCATCTTCAACAATAAGAATGTGCGGGGTTTGCATTGGCGGTACCTAAACTTGTGAAAAAACTGTGCTAATAGAATAAATTCTAGGCAAAAACATAACATACAGGTAATGTCTTGTTGATAATAAACCAAAGACTTTAAAATTACACTGCCTTTAGTTGCCCGCCATCCTTGGTGTCTAACAGACTTGCAGCGAGGTCCCTTAGTCCTCTGTATCCCATTAGTCGTTGAAGCGGATTCTATAATGTTAACAGCATGCTAACAATGCAGAAATGTTAATTCCAATCACTTTGTTGATTTATATCAAGAGTTCTAATGTAACAAATATTAATAGTCTCGAGTAAATGTAAAACTGTTGACGATATGACAATCAATGCTCAGCTGTGGCAAGCCTATCGCGAGCCATTTTTCCGATTTATCAGTACGCCACCTGTTGATGCGTTCGCCATCGTGACGGCGTGGAACCCCGCCAGCCAACGCCTTACCTTAGAGCAAAATCGCCTTCGGCAGCAGGCGATGATCACAAGTCTAGGCGGCGCAGCATGGAGTGAAGTCTTGGTAGGGGATAGCCGTTTTGAATGGAGCGAAGAGAGCCTGGCGGTGACGATGCCGATGCAAACCGCGCTTTCATTGGCCAACCGTTTTGGGCAAAATGCCATTTACTACGTCCAAGGAGAGACGTTGATCTTGGTATCTTGTTTGCCTGATGGTCGACAAGAATCGCTAGGGCAGTGGCGCACTCGATGCCTATAAAGGTCGATTTACCCTCTGGGGTTACGAAGCGAACGTCAGAGAATCAGTTTTAACAATTGAATGTTTCATGGAGGATATACAATGGATATTACGCCTGATATTTGTGATCAGCACGAAGACAAAGTGACACTGCTTGAGTTACCGCTTCAAAGCTTTGGCCGTAAGTTGGCTTTTTGGGGAGAGATCGTCACTATTCGTTGTTATCACGACAATTCCAAAGTGCGAGACATGCTGAGTCAAGATGGCAGCGGAAAGGTGCTGGTAGTCGATGGACATGGTTCGTGTCAAAAAGCGCTACTCGGCGATCAATTGGCGATCATGGCGATCGAAAACAATTGGGAAGGGGTCATTGTTAATGGTGCGGTACGTGATGTCGCGACAATGGCTGAAATGGAGCTAGGCATAAAAGCGCTAGGTACCTGTCCTTTCAAGACTGAGAAGCGCGGTGCGGGTGAAGTTAACGTGACCCTCACCGTACAAAACCAGATGATTCAACCGGGCGACTATATCTATGCGGATTGGAATGGCGTCTTGATGTCTTCTGAGGCGTTAGAGTGGAGTTAGAAGCGAAAGCCTAACCCGACCTCAACGCCTTGTTGCCACTCTTGATAATCGAGAGTGGCATGAATATCGAGGTTTTCAGTCAGCTTCATTCGGCTAGATACTTCGGCTGAGAGCGCTGGCTGACGTTTCCCTTCATCCACACTCTCTATGCTGTAAGAGTGCAAGGTACTTTTCACTGAGAGACGCGGCGTAAGCTGGTAACTCACCCCACTAAGAAATCCTGATTCACTGCTTGTATCACTTTGATTGAGACGCGCACCGACATAGAGATCGATGTTGTCGAACAGAGAATAAGAGTACCCGCCATCAATTTTCCAAGAGTCAAAATCTAAGCTGTCATTTTCACTCGAAAGGAAGAGCTTGTGCGGTGACGTGTGTTGCGAGGTAGGCAAGGGGGGCAAGGTGGCGGCAACAGACGAAAAAGTAGTAAGCAGCAGCAAGAGGCCGATTGTCGTTTTCATACGCCACTCCTTAGCTTATGGTTATGTGGTTTTAGCTCATGGCTATTTCGTTGTCGCTCGATTGATTCGTGCTGTTTTCTCCACTGCCCACATTACGCTTGAGGTGTATTGTCCTTCAAGTCATAACGGAAGGGTAATTATCATTAAAGCACAAAAGTGCACCGTATTGAGCAGAAATTATATAGCATTTGGTTATTAGGCAGAGCATCTGTGGATGATTTGTTATGAGCCTGGTTGCTATGGTCGGTAGATGTGAACCTGGTGCAAGAATAAGCAAATGAAAAAATAGCAAGTTTTCGTTGACTCACTATTCACAAATAGGTTAAACCTATGTGAAGCAAACACATCAAGTAGAATCAAATATGTTTAACAGCTCAGTAATGACCACAACCATTATTATTACCGACACTATTTATGTTGGGGCAGGCTGCTAAGCGAAGGAAATTCAAAAAAAGGCCTGTATCCAACAAGATACAGGCCTTTTTTTATACCCATTTATTATCATTTGGAGGAAGGGATGCGTGTATTAAAGTTTGGCGGTTCGTCTTTGGCGGACGCCGACCGCTTCTTAAGAGCGGCGGATATCATTGCCAATAATGCCCAACAAGAAGAAGTGGCCGTGGTGCTCTCCGCACCGGGTAAAACAACCAACAAGCTCGTGGCTGTGATTGAATCAGCGTTGAAAAACGGAGAGTCTGAACTGCAAATCGCCGAGCTTGAAGATTCGTTCCGCGACCTGTTCCAAGACATCAAACAAGTGCTGCCTTCGATCGATGGCAGTGCCTACAACCATCAAGTGAAAACCTCCCTCTCTCAACTGCGTCAATTTGTTCACGGCATCAACCTACTGGGTATGTGTCCTGATAACGTGAATGCTCGCATCATCAGCAAAGGTGAGCGCGTCTCGATTCAATTGATGAAAGCAGTCTTGGAAGCGAAAGGTCAAGCGGCAAGCTTGATCGATCCGGTTGAGTACCTTTTTGCAAAAGGTGAGCCACTTGAAGCTATGGTAGATGTGGAGATTTCCACTCAGAACTTTCGTCAGAAGCCGCTTCCACAAGGCCATGTCAATATTATGCCGGGCTTTACCGCGGGCAATGACAAAGGTGAGTTAGTCACGTTGGGCCGCAATGGCTCGGACTACTCTGCCGCAGTGTTAGCGGCATGTTTGCGTGCCGATTGCTGCGAGATTTGGACAGATGTTGACGGTGTCTACAACTGCGATCCGCGTTTAGTTGATGACGCGCGTCTGCTTAAGTCACTGAGTTACCAAGAAGCGATGGAGTTGTCGTACTTTGGCGCGTCTGTACTGCATCCCAAAACGATTGCACCGATTGCGCAATTCCATATCCCTTGCCTCATCAAAAACAGTTTTAACCCTCAAGGTGCAGGTACCTTGATTGGCCAAGATACGGGCGAAGACAAGCTGGCGATCAAAGGCATCACGACACTCAACGATTTGACTATGGTTAACGTCTCCGGTCCTGGTATGAAAGGTATGGTGGGCATGGCGAGTCGTGTGTTTGGTGCGATGTCATCGGCGGGCGTCTCTATCGTCTTGATCACTCAGTCATCGTCAGAGTACAGCATCAGCTTCTGTATCGAAGCGCAAGATAAAGCGCTGGCGCAAAAAGCGCTCGCTGATGCGTTTGAGTTGGAGCTGAAAGATGGCTTGCTCGAGCCGGTAGATTTTATCGATAACGTTGCCATTGTGACCCTAGTGGGCGATGGCATGCGCACATCACGCGGTGTGGCCTCTCAGTTCTTCTCGTCGCTTGCGGAAGTGAACGTCAATATTGTTGCGATTGCACAAGGTTCCTCTGAGCGTGCAATCTCGGCGGTGATCCCAGAAGATAAGATCTCTGAATCGATCAAAGCGTGTCATGAAAATCTATTTAACTCAAAGCACTTCCTTGATGTCTTTATTGTCGGTGTCGGCGGTGTGGGCGGTGAGTTGGTGGATCAAATCGAGCGTCAACAAGCCAAGTTAGCAGAAAAAGGCATCGTGCTTCGTGTCTGCGGCCTTGCCAATAGTAAAGGTTTGCTACTTGATAGTGACGGACTGCCTTTGGATCACTGGCGTGATCGTATGAATGGCGCAAGCGAAGAGTTCAGCTTAGCGCGCCTGATCTCGACCGTTCAACGTAATCACATCATCAACCCAGTCTTGGTTGATTGTACCTCGAGCGAAGCGATTGCTAACCAATACGCGGACTTTTTGGCGGCGGGTTTCCACGTCGTTACTCCGAACAAGAAAGCCAATACGGCGAGCATGGCCTACTATCATCAGTTACGCGATGTCGCGCGTAGCTCTCGTCGTAAGCTAATGTACGAAACAACCGTTGGTGCCGGCCTTCCCGTCATCGAAAACCTGCAAAATTTGATTTCAGCGGGTGACGAACTTGAGCGCTTCACTGGTATTTTGTCGGGCTCTCTCTCTTTCATCTTCGGTAAATTGGATGAAGGCATGACGTTGAGCCAAGCGACCAATATCGCTAAAGAGAACGGCTTTACCGAGCCTGACCCACGTGACGACCTGTCCGGTATGGATGTCGCACGTAAGCTGCTTATTCTGGCTCGTGAAGCGGGTATGAATCTTGAGCTTGAAGATGTCGTGGTCGATCAGGCGCTGCCGCCAGGCTTTGATGATTCTGGTACGGTAGACGAGTTTATGGCGCGTCTTCCTCAAGCGGACGCTTACTTTCAAGAGCTGTCAAAGCAGGCAGCCCAAGAGGGTAAAGTACTGCGCTACGTTGGTGAAATCAAAGATGGAGAGTGCCGAGTTAGCATGGCGGCGGTCGATGAGAACGACCCTATGTTCAAAATCAAAGATGGTGAAAATGCGCTGGCGTTTTACAGCCGTTACTATCAGCCCATTCCTTTGGTTCTACGTGGCTATGGTGCGGGCACGGAAGTGACTGCCGCGGGCGTCTTTGCTGACGTGATGCGTACACTTGGCTGGAAATTAGGGGTGTAATGCAATGAGTCGTGGTATGGATGTAGTGGTATACGCTCCAGCGTCAATTGGTAACGTCAGTGTGGGTTTTGATGTACTTGGCGCCGCGGTGTCACCTGTGGATGGCACCTTACTTGGTGATCGTGTGTTGGTGAAAGCTGGGAATGACGCGTTTGACCTACGCACCGCAGGTCGTTTCGTCGATAAGCTGCCGAGCGATGCGAAAGAGAATATTGTCTATCACTGCTGGCAAGTGTTCTCGCGAGAGCTGGACAAAAAAGGGCAGACCGTATTGCCGGTTGAGATGACGTTAGAGAAAAACATGCCGATTGGTTCAGGGCTTGGCTCAAGCGCCTGTTCTATTGTCGCGGCATTGGATGCGCTTAACCGTTTTCATGGACAGCCTTTAGATGAAACCGAACTACTGGCGTTGATGGGGGAAATGGAAGGTCAAATTTCCGGTGGTATCCATTACGACAACGTTGCGCCCTGCTATTTAGGTGGCGTGCAGTTGATGTTGGAAGAGCTCGGTATCATCAGCCAAGAAGTGCCTTGTTTTGATGATTGGTACTGGGTGATGGCTTACCCGGGCATTAAAGTGTCGACGGCACAAGCGCGCGCTATTTTGCCCGCTCAGTACCGTCGCCAAGATATTATTGCTCACGGTCGCCACTTGGCGGGCTTTATTCACGCGTGCCACTCGGGTCAGTCTGAGTTGGCTGCGAAAATGATCAAAGACGTGATCGCAGAACCATATCGTGAGAAACTGCTGCCTGGTTTTGCGGATGCGCGTAAATACGCGGCATCGGCGGGCGCCTTAGCAACGGGCATCTCAGGAAGTGGTCCCACACTATTTAGTGTTTGCAAAGACAAAGACGTCGCCGAGCGGGTTGCTCACTGGCTCGAGCAGAACTACGTACAAAATGAAGAAGGATTCGTCCATGTTTGTCGTTTGAACAAACAAGGGTCGACAGTAACAGGAAGTGAGCTATGAAGCTTTACAACATAAAAGAAAATGATGAACAAGTTTCCTTTGGCCAAGCCGTTCGCCAAGGGTTAGGTCGCAATCAAGGCCTATTTTTTCCATCCGAACTGCCAACATTCGATGATGTGGATGCGCTTTTAGCAGAGGATTTTGTTTCTCGTAGCACCAAGATTTTGTCGGCATTGATCGGCGATGAACTGACGCAAGAGCAAGTGCATTCGATGGTGGATGCGGCATTCCAATTCCCAGCACCGATCAACAAAGTGAAAGATGGGGTCTACGCACTAGAGTTGTTCCACGGCCCAACGCTGGCGTTCAAAGACTTTGGCGGCCGTTTTATGGCGCAATCTTTAGCAGCCGTGTCTGATGGCGGCAAAATTACCATTTTAACGGCCACATCCGGTGATACGGGCGCAGCGGTAGCCCATGCCTTCTATGGTATGGAAGACATCAATGTTGTGATCCTTTATCCGAAAGGTAAGATCAGCCCACTGCAAGAGAAGCTGTTCTGTACCTTGGGTCAAAATATCCATACTGTCGCTATCGATGGTGATTTTGATGCCTGTCAGGCACTAGTAAAGCAAGCCTTTGATGATGCAGCGCTGCGTGAAGAGATTGGTCTTAACTCTGCTAACTCAATCAACATCAGCCGCCTAATGGCGCAAATCTGTTACTACTTTGAAGCGGCTGCTCAGTTGAGTAAAGCCGAGCGTGAGAACCTAGTGATCTCAGTACCAAGTGGTAACTTTGGTAATCTTACCGCCGGTCTACTCGCAAAAGCGTTGGGCTTGCCGATCAAACGCTTCATTGCGGCGACGAACGCCAACGATACTGTGCCACGTTATCTAGAGACCGGTCAGTGGGAACCTAAGCCAACTGTCGCGACAACCTCCAATGCGATGGATGTCAGCCAGCCAAACAACTGGCCGCGCATCGAAGAGCTATGCCGCGTCAAAGAGTGGGGCTTGGAGACACTAGGTAAAGGCGCTGTTTCTGATGACCAAAGTGCTCAGTCAGTCAAAGCGTTGCATTCTTTGGGTTACTTATGTGAGCCACACGGCGCGATTGCTTACCGCGTATTGGATGAGCAGCTTCAAGAGGGCGAAACGGGGTTATTCCTGTGTACTGCCCATCCAGCCAAATTCAAAGAAGTGGTTGATGAGATTCTGGATACCGATATTGAACTGCCAGGCCCCCTTGCCAAGCATGCCGCGATGGAACTCTTGTCTGAAGATTTAGGCAACGATTTTGACGCACTGAAGCAGGTTCTACGCCGCGTGCAAAAATAACGTCTAGATCGGCGTTAGATTAAGCAAAAAGGTCACTCATCGTAGTGACCTTTTTGTTGTGTTTCTATATGTTGGTTTAACGCGATTTAGCGGTTAATCGCAAAGGTGGGCAGTGATAAATGCCAGCGAATCGCCCCTAGACGAATCAGCAAGGTAGACAAGACGCCTGATAAGAAAGCGGTGTTGGTGTCATAACCCATGCTGAGGGCGGTTGTGTGAAAAGCGCCGCCGACAATACAGGCCGTCGCGTACACTTCACTGCGCAATACCATTGGGACTTCTCGGGCTAACACGTCGCGTATGATGCCCCCGCCACAACCGGTTAACACGCCCATGATGACGGCCACCAAAGCCGAATCTTGATAGACCATGGCTTTTTCCACGCCAATACCGACAAACGCCGCCAGACCAATCGCATCACATACCGGCAGTATCCACCACGCCACGCGCTTAGGGCGGCGGACGATCAACATCGTCAGCAAGCAGGTCGACAAAATCACCCACAAGTAATTGGTATCGGTGATCCAAAACACAGGCGTGGCACCCAGCGCCATATCTCGAATGGTGCCACCACCAATGGCCGTCACACTACCCAGTACCACTACGCCAAAGGGATCCATTTTTAAACGGCCTGCCAGCAGGACGCCAGAGATAGCAAAGATAGCCGTACCGAATAAGTCAAAAAAGTAGAGCAGCATAGTGTCCATGACACGAGTTTCTCTTCATTTGCAGCAAAAACAGGAGGCGCAATTGTAAGGGAAAGGCTCGCGCCATCGCTAGCGTTTTTCTCGCGCCTGCTGAAAATAGTCACACACTTGCTTAATGGCCTTGAGGGTGCGCATAGTGGGTCGATTGATCCAGTCTGAGTGGAGTGACCATACGTTGTTGGCTTGAACGGCAGTTAACTCGCTCTGCCAACGTTGCCACATGCTGCCATTGGCAATGGCGTGCTCGGAGGTAAACATGACCTCAGGATTGGCGAGCAGCACTTGCTCCATTCCCACTTGAGGGTAGGGCATGGCTGCATCTTCAAACACATTGACGCCGCCGCAAAAAGTAAACACTTCGCTCGGCCAGTTTCCTTGCGCAATACTGATGATGGGTGATTCGCTCAATTGATAGAAATAGCGTACAGGTTGCGAGGTGTCGTAGCGCTGAGCCATATCATTCAGCGTTTGCCTAAACTGCTCGGCTCGCTGTTTGGCGACCGATGGGTCGTCAGCAAACTGCCCTAAGCGTTCAATATTGTCTGCGATGTCTTGGATGGAGTGCGCTTGTGAGTAATAAATCTCAAAGCCAAGCTGAGCCAGTTTATCGAGCTCCTTGGCGGGATTTCCGCCCGGCCACGCGAGAATCAAATCCGGCTCCAAGGCAATGATTCTCTCGAGCTTAAAGCCTTGGTAGTTGGCGACTCGCTCTATGCGCTGCGCTTGATCAGGGTAATCGCTGTACTCGGAGACGCCGATCAGTTTATCGCCAAGCCCAGCACTAAACGCCAACTCAGTGGTGTGAGGGGACAAGCTGACGATGCGTTCGATGGCCCACGAAGGGGCACTAGTCAGTACCAACAGCGCGAAAAGAGGTCGCAATCTCATTAGAATCCTTGATAAATCATTGCCATAAGCAGGCTTTGTAACACAAACCAGACGAGTAATCGTTGGTTGAGTAAAGTCAGGACTTGGGCAACATGAATGGCTGACGGGGCGATTCGCCCGCCGAGTTTCGCTCGGATACGCTTTTTGCTCGCTTGATGTTTGGCATCGGTGGGGTAGATGGCAGGCCCACCCATCGACAACTCCAGCTTCGCGCCAACACTCACCAATAGCCAAGCCGGGCCAGGTAACGGCCATTGCCTCGCTTGCTCTCTCAGTAAGAGATAAGTCGCACGGCTACGCTGACCCAGCAATATAAAGAGGCTATAAAGGCGCAGCGGTAACCAGTCGAGTATCGCGACAACGCGCACCGCGGGTAGCCCAAATGGATGAAAGTATTCACGAGAAGGTGACCATGCCCTCGCCAGTTCGACACACATGCGATACAAAAAGGCGCCAGTCGCACCAGAGATGCCATACCAAAATAAGACGCCAATCAGATTGCGTCCGTACGACATTGTCAACGTTTCTACGCCCGCTTTCCCAAGCCCAAGTAGCGACAACGGACGGGTTTCTCGATTGAGATAGGGGCGAATAAGCAGCCGAGCTTGCTCTTTATCATTGCGAGCGAGCGCTTCAACAAAGAGGCGGCCAAAACGTTGGGTATTGCGCCACTCTATCGCCAGCAGCAAAAACGCGAGTTCGAATAGGGCGGGTTGCCAAACCAAGGGTTTGAGCGCGATTAAGACCGCCAGTGTCGGCAGTATCATTAAGCCCCATGCCAGTGTCCCAGAGATGAGGCTGTGCGAGTAGCTGGCGCGGGTATTGACCTTCTCAGCTAACTGCTCGGCAAATTTGTGCCAGAGGATTGCAGGGTGCGCCTCTCTGGGGAAAGGAAGCAGCCAGTTGCAAAGCAGGGCGCCCCACATCACCAGCAGTGCGCCCCCAGCGTAGAATTGAGTGAACAGATCTTCCATGATGCTCCACTGCGCTTATTTCAGTAACTGAACCATATTGATCACCATTTCCGAAGAACTTTGCGCAGCCAGAGGTAAAAACTCTTCAAAGCTCATCGGTGACTCTTTGTCTGCAACATCAGAGATTGCGCGGACGACAACAAAAGGCACCGCGAACTGATGACACGTCTGAGCAATGGCAGAAGCCTCCATCTCTACGGCAATGACAGATGGGAAGTGGGTACGGATAAAGGCTTGACGCTCTGCGGTGCAGACAAACGCATCGCCAGTACAAATCAGACCGCGTAGCGCGTGTTTGTCGTCCATTTTTGCTAGTGCTTGCTCAGCGACGGCCATCAATTTTTCATCCGCCGCGAACGCAGCAGGTTGGCCGGCCATTTGGCCCATTTCATAGCCAAACGCGGTCACATCGGCGTCATGGTGGCGAACTTCACTCGAAATCACGACATCACCAAGATTTAGCGATGAGTCGAACCCGCCCGCAGAGCCAGTGTTGATCACGACGTCTGGTTGATGCTCACTGATCAACAAGGTGGTGCCGACGGCCGCGGCCACTTTACCGATACCAGATTGCAGCAATACGACATCCACACCGTGAAGTTGACCTGCATAAAAGGTGCAGCCTGCCTTAGTCGTGGTTTGGACGTTGTCTAACGCGTCTTTTAGAATCGCAACTTCTTGCGCCATCGCGCCGATAATACCGATTTTCATAATGAATCCTGTTCATTTTCACTAGAATACTGTTTGCCCGACAGTTTATCAGAAAAATGCCGCAGGGCACCCTTTGTCGCCGCGGCGCTACCGCACCCACCATTGGTGCAACCCTTGATAACCAAAATACTTATTGCACCGCCTAGTCGCATCCCCTATAATTCGCGCTCCTCGTGTCGGCTGAATCAGAGATTGGCTGGCACAAATATTAACTTACTCTTATTAGGAGAGAATGATGTCTCTGAATGCAGAAACTAAAGCAGCAATCGTTGCAGAATACGCGCGCTCTGAAGGCGACACTGGTTCACCAGAAGTTCAAGTAGCTCTACTTACAGCTTCTATCAACCACCTACAAGGTCACTTCAAAGCTCACAAAGGCGATCACCACAGCCGTCGTGGTCTTCTACGTATGGTTTCTAGCCGTCGTAAGCTTCTAGACTACCTAAAAGGTAAAGATCTAGGTCGCTACCAAGAGCTAATCAAACGTCTAGGCCTACGTCGCTAATCAGCGTCTGCATAGAATAGTTTGTAAAAAAGGGGCTTATAGCCCCTTTTTTGTTGTCTAAATTTAGCCAAACCTCATTTATGCCGTTATACTACGGGCGGCAAATCCTGATTAGGATTTTCAATTAGCTCATTGCATTACAATTGCCATTTGGGCCAGTCATAGAATTTAGTTTCCAGCTTCTCACCGATAACTTAGCCCTTAGGTTGGGAGTTAGAAACTAAACTCTAGACTGTTTAATTCGTAATGCCTTGAGTCTTAATCCACTCTTTTTAGGTTTCGCATCACGGCGTGAACCTAGACACAAGGAATAACAATGTTTGAAAAACCAGTTGTTAAAACGTTCCAGTACGGTAACCACACAGTTACTCTAGAAACTGGCGTTATTGCACGTCAAGCTACGGCTGCCGTTATGGTCACTATGGACGATACCGCGGTATTCGTTTCTGTCGTAGGTAAAAAAGAAGCGGTTGAAGGTCAAGACTTCTTCCCTCTAACAGTAAACTACCAAGAGCGTACTTACGCTGCAGGTAAAATCCCTGGTGGTTTCTTCAAGCGTGAAGGTCGTCCTTCTGAAGGTGAAACGCTAACGGCTCGTCTAATCGACCGCCCAATCCGTCCACTATTCCCAGATTCGTTCAAAAACGAAGTACAAGTTATCGCAACTGTTGTTTCTGTTAACCCAGACGTACAGCCAGACATCGTAACTATGATTGGTACTTCAGCTGCGCTAGCTATCTCTGGTATCCCATTCAATGGTCCTATCGGTGCAGCGCGCGTTGGTCACGTTGATGGTCAACTTGTTCTTAACCCAAGCAACACAGAGCTAGAAACGTCTAAGCTTGACCTAGTTGTAGCGGGTACTGAAGCCGCTGTTCTAATGGTTGAGTCAGAAGCTGACAACCTAACAGAAGAAGAGATGCTATCTGCAGTGGTTTACGGCCACGACCAACAGCAAGTTGTTATCAATGCGATCAATGAGTTCGCAGCTGAAGTGGCGACTCCTGCTTGGGATTGGGTTGCTCCAGAAGAGAACACTGCGCTTGTAAACAAGATTGCAGAACTTGCAGAAGCTAAACTAGTAGAAGCTTACCAAATCACTGAAAAGATGGCGCGTTACGACCGTATCCACGCTATCGCAGGTGAAGTAAACGATGTTCTGCTTGCTGAAGATCCAGAAGCAAACACGAAAGAAATCCACACTATCTTCCACGATCTAGAGAAGACAGTGGTACGTCGCAGCATCATCGCGGGCAACCCACGTATCGATGGTCGTGAAAAAGACATGGTTCGTGCGCTAGACGTACGCACTGGTGTTCTTCCACGTACTCACGGCAGCGCACTATTCACTCGTGGTGAAACTCAGGCGCTAGTGACGGCAACTCTTGGTACGCAGCGTGATGCTCAAATCATCGACGAGCTAACTGGTGAGCGTAAAGATCACTTCTTACTACACTACAACTTCCCTCCATACTGTGTAGGTGAGACTGGTTTTGTAGGTTCTCCGAAGCGTCGTGAAATCGGCCACGGTAAACTAGCTAAGCGTGGTATTGCTGCGGTAATGCCATCAGTAGACGAGTTCCCATACACTGTACGTGTTGTATCAGAAATCACAGAATCTAACGGTTCTTCTTCAATGGCTTCGGTATGTGGTACGTCTCTAGCTCTTATGGACGCTGGTGTACCAATTAAATCTTCTGTTGCGGGTATCGCAATGGGTCTTGTTAAAGAAGGCGACGATTTCGTTGTTCTTTCTGACATCCTTGGTGACGAAGACCACCTAGGTGACATGGACTTTAAAGTAGCAGGTACTAACACTGGTATTACTGCACTTCAGATGGACATCAAGATTGAAGGTATCACTAAAGAGATCATGCAAATTGCGCTTAACCAAGCACAAGGTGCACGTAAGCACATCCTATCTGTAATGGATGAAGCTATCTCTGGTGCTCGTGAAGATATCTCTGAGTTCGCTCCGCGTATCCACACTATGAAGATCAGCGCTGAGAAGATCAAAGACGTTATCGGTAAAGGTGGTGCAGTTATCCGTGCTCTAACTGAAGAGACAGGTACAACTATCGAAATCGAAGACGACGGCACAATCAAGATTGCAGCAACGGAAGGCGCGGCAGCGAAAGAAGCTATCCGCCGCATCGAAGAGATCACGGCTGAAGTTGAAGTGGGCCGCATCTACACGGGTAAAGTGGCTCGTCTAGCTGACTTTGGTGCATTTGTAACAATCCTTCCAGGTAAAGATGGTCTAGTACACATCTCTCAAATTGCTGACAAGCGTGTAGAGAAAGTGTCTGACTACCTTGCAGAAGGTCAAGAAGTTCAAGTGAAAGTGCTTGAGATTGACCGTCAAGGCCGCGTTCGTCTAAGCATGAAAGAAGCGGTAGAGAAAGCGGAAGAAGCGGCAGAAGAGAAGCCAGCGTCTGACGCATAATCGCGTTTGCCTCCTAAGGGGGTAAATTAGATTATTACTCTAAAAGCATGTTATAAAGGGAGCATTACGCTCCCTTTATTATTTTCAGGGATTTCGCTAAGCCTCGCTTAGCTACAGGAGTATCTATTTGTGAAATGGTTTCAAACCGCAACTCTAGGCCTGACCCTTCTCATTACCGCAGGCTGTGCCACTCAGTCTCACCAAAATGCGGAGTGGCTCTACCCTCCCATGGCTGTCCCTCTGCAAGCCAGTGTTCAACAGGAAGTGCAAATAGCGCGTTTGAGTCAGTTACTGCAACGTACGGATCTGAATGATGATGTGCGGGCGAAGATGCTTTATGAGCGTGGAAACTACTATGACAGTGTTGGTCTGCGTGACTTAGCTCGACTCGATTTCAATCAGTCTTTGTCACTCAATCCCGCGCAGCCCGATCTGTTTAACCTGCTTGGCGTCTACTTTACCCAAATTGGTGAATTCGACGCAGCGTACGATGCGTTCGATTCGACGTTAGAGCTCGATCCTGAGAACTCTTATGCGGCGCGCAATCGAGCTATTGCCTTGTACTATGGCGATCGACTTGATCTTGCTCTTGAAGACATGAACAAGCATTTTGCCGAGGAGCAGAGTGATCCGTTTCGAGCGCTGTGGCTCTACATCATTGAAGCGGAGCGCGCACCAGAGCAAGCCCGTACGACCTTGCTTGAGCGTTATCATGACCGAGATGAGCAGTGGGGATGGGTGCTGGTGGCGATCACGTTAGGTGAAGTGTCGGAGCAGCAAGCCTTTAAAGCGATCTTAGCGGGAACCCGTGATAACACGTTGCTGGCTCAGCGTCTCACTGAAGCGTATTTCTACCTAGGCAAGCGCTATCAAAGCGAAGGGGATTTCGCTAGTGCAATCTCTTTATATAAGCTCGCGATCTCCTTCAATGTGTATGAGTATGTCGAGCACCGCTACTCTTTCTTGGAACTGAGCCGGATTTATAACCAAGTGAAAGCGGAACAGCTCGCCAAAGCGAAGCAGCAAGCCATAGAGGCGACCCAATAATGAATAAAGCCATCGCAATGCGATGGCTTTATTCATGGTGTGATAGGAGATTAGCAACCTGAGATCACGGTTTGATAGACCGGAGGGGTACTGGCATCACTGGCTTGAGTGTACTGGAAGTAGCAGTTGTCATCTTTACTTTGCCCGTCATCATCAAAGTCATAGCCGATGTAGGTCTCAGAGATTCCTTCGTACTCAATCACGAAACTCTCATCAAGCACGATGCGTTTTTCAATATCGGTATTGTCGAGGTAATTCCATTTCAGGCGGATGTCAAACTCGCCATTGCCATCGAGATCGATGTCCAATAAATCATCTCGATTCGGTACTGCTTGAGTAGAGTAACTTGGCATCTGAGATTTCATATTGATGAGGTTGTTAGCGGTTTCAACACTGACTTCGATCTGTTCCAATACGCGGATACGGCTGTCTGTCCAAAGGTTCAACATCTTAGGCAGTGCCGCCACTGCCAATATACCGAGAATGATAATCACAGTGACCAACTCAATAAGAGTAAAGCCTTCCTGTGCACCTCTACCATTACCAAACTGCATTAAAAACCTTGTGCCATCACTACAACTTATCGCACCACTATATCGCTATCGGTAGCGATTTTCAGCTGTGAAGTGATGCAAAGGTGATGGCTATCTACACGTTAAGTGATGTTTTTCACTTCAAGCCCAGCAATTTGATGCCAGTAGCCATTGCATTGGCGATCGTGCAACATCTGAGGTTTTTGACCTTGTTCATTGGCTTTAAACTCGCTGACGTGTGAAAAGGTCTCCAATCCGAGTGGGCTTAAGCGCACCACATCGACCAAGCCTTGCATGCTCGGCAAGTCATTGACCAAGTTATAGCAATAACCGGATTGCGTTTGAATGCCATTGAGGTTGAAGACCTCTTGCCCCTCCTGGCTGCGTACCTTGAGACCCGTCGGGTATTTTATGCAGCAGGTTTCGCATTCATCCTTGGCGCGGTTTTCCGCACGCGCGGTAAAACAGCGCGCTGAATAGGCCAAAGGCAGGTAACCGTGGCTGAACACTTCAACATCAAATTGGCCGCGAATGCCTAGATCCTCACATTGCGATAAGGTGTTTGAGAGCCACTCTCGCGAGAGCTCAACGGGCATGCACCAGCGTATCATCCCTTGTTTAAGAAACAGCTTTAACGTGTGGGCGTTGTAGGTATTGACCGCAGGGCCGACCACAAAAGGCACTTTGTGTTGTGAGGCGAGCTGAATCGCGGAGACATCGTTCGCTTCAATAGCGAAGTCACCATTGTCGATGTACTTTTTCATCACGTTGACTTCACTCGGCGCTTCAAGAAGTGCCATGGTGGAGAGCACCACCTGTTTACCTGCTTGGCTCAGCTCTTGCGCCAAGCCAAACCAGTGGCTAGGTTTCATCTCACGTCGTTTAGAGCAGACGCTTTCGCCTAAGTAGAGAATATCCGCATCGCTCTGCTTCGCTTGTTGATAAAAGTCTTCAACGTTCTGCTTTGGCCAGAAGTAGAGTAAGGGGCCAAGGGCGTATTTCATCGTGTTTTCCATATCAGTCTCTACTGCCATTTACGGTGGTATGCACCCAGTGTGGTTTGTGTCCCTTCGGAAACGTTCGCAAGAGTTGCATCCCACTGCGGTTCCACCTGATACTGCTCTGGCGTGGATTGGTAGCGGTCAATAGCAGCGCGCCATGTTCGCGTGACTTGCTCGACGTACGCCGGGCTGCGCTGGCGTCCTTCAATTTTGACCGAAGCCACATTCGCCGCAAACAGCTCAGGTAGCATAGACAAAGTATTCAAGCTGGTCGGCTCTTCAAGAGCGTGATAGCGCTTGTGCTCTCCTGCGATCTCTGCGTCAAAACGCCCTTTGCATAGGGTAGGGTAGCCAGCGTTTTCGCCCGCTTGATAGCGATCAATCAGGATATCATTGAGGCGTGATTCTAATCCTTGCTCGGTCTCTTGCCAGCGGACGTATTTCGCGGGCGAGCAGGCACCAACGGTATTGGGGGACTCTCCTGTCATGTATGAGGATAGGTAGCAACGACCTTCCGACATGATGCACAAACTGCCAAAGGCAAACACTTCCAGTTCGACATCTGAGGTGATGTTGCGAGACAGCTGTTTTACCTGATGAATTGAGAGAACACGAGGCAGCACGACACGTTTGACGTTGAAGTTCTGTTGGTAGAATTCGATTGCGGCAACATTGGTGGCTGAAGCTTGGACCGATAAGTGCAGCTCAAGATCTGGGTATTTATTGGCGGCGTAATCGAGCACCGCAATGTCTGCGACGATCAAGGCGTCCACGCCTAAATCGGCTGCACGATCGACGGCGTTGGTCCAGCGTTCAAACCCATTCGGATGAGCAAAGGTATTCAACGCAATATGAATTTTTTTGTTGTGGTCATGAACGTAGTCGACCGCTTTGTCGAGCTTCTTACCTTGAAAGTTGAGGCCTGCGAAGTGACGAGCATTGGTGTCATCTTTAAAGCCGATGTAGACCGCGTCAGCACCGCAATCAATCGCGGTTTTTAAAGCAGGAAGATTGCCTGCTGGGCATAGGAGTTCCATTGCACATTACCCGTTCTTAATCCGCCACGTCCAAGGCGTGGGCGAAGAGGTGTCAAAGTATGCTGGGCATTTTATGAAGGTTTATGAATAGCAAATTTGATGTGAGGCAGGTTTGAGCGAATTCGCTCTGAAAATAATCACTTAGTGGTAAAAAATACCGCAGGGTTAGTTCTTGTGACGGCGGTTTTGCGCGAACAGCTCTTCAATGTCCTGTTTCGGTTGAGGGCGATGAAAGTGGAAACCCTGAATCGAATGACAATTGAGATTAGAGAGCAAGGTCGCTTGCTGTTGGGTTTCTACCCCTTCGGCCACCACGGTTAAGTTCAACGATTTACCGAGATTAATGATGTTCTCGATGACGGTGATCTGCTTAGGTAGCGTGTCGATGTCGGTGATAAAGGCACGGTCTATTTTGAGCTCATCAATCGGAAAGCGTGCCAAATAAGAGAGTGACGAGTAGCCGGTACCGAAGTCATCAATCGACAAGGAAAAACCGAGCTTTTTGATCGCGTTGAGCATCTGTAGCGTGTGCTCGCTGTCACTCATAACGGCGCTTTCAGTCAACTCAAAGGTGATGCAGTTCGGGTCCAGCTCAGTGGTACGCAAGAGCTTTTCCATGTAGTCGATAAGCTTAGGGTTGCCAAACTGCTCGGGTGACAAGTTGATGGCGACACGTCCCGGCAAGATGCCTTGCAGCTTCCAGCGTTTGACCGTATTGAACACATCACGCATCACCACGCGTCCAAGGTGCTCAATTAATCCAGCGCGCTCGGCCACCGGAATAAAGGCGCCCGGGCTGATGTAGCCTTCAACGGGATGTTTCCAACGGATCAGTGCCTCGGCGCCATTGATACTGAAATCGCGCGCGTTCACTTTCGGCTGATACCAGACCTCTAACCCGTTTTGCTGGAGCGCTTTTTGCAGCTCAATTTCGAGCCAAAGGCGCATCCTCGCTTCTTTGTTCATTTGATCGTTGAATTTGATCAAACGATTTCGGCCACGATCTTTCGCTTCGTACATCGCGGTATCGGCATTTTGCAACAAAATGCGTGCGTCGTTGCCATCGCCTGGATACGCAACACTGCCGATAGAGCAGGCTAAGCGCTTACTAAAGTGGTGCAAATCAAAAGGTTGGTTAATCAGCGAGATAATACGCTCAGAGAGCATCTCGGCCATGCGGTTGTTTTCTGGCTCGGGCAGAATAAGGCCAAATTCATCGCCGCCCAGATGCCCCAAAATCGCTTGGGGAGGCAAGAGACGTTTGAGTCTTGATGAGACTTCTTTGATCACTTTGTCACCGATGTGATGACCCAGTGAGTCATTGATATTTTTAAAGTTATCAATGTCTAGATAGAGCATAATCAACGGCGTTTCGTTGTGAATCAGTTGCTCAAGGCGCTTGGTAAACCCAAAGCGGTTGTATAGACCGGTTAGTGAGTCGAGGTGCGCATCCTCTTTACTGGTTGGTGAGAGTATTTTGTTACTCACTTCGGCGTCTTGAATCAGCACGATTTGTGTGTTGCCACCAAGCAGTTTGGTTGCGCCTGCGTGCAGCTGAACTTTACGCTCAAAACCACAGCGTGGCCCGGTTAAACAGACCAAAGGCGCTTTAACGATCTGGTTTTCTAGCGATTTGGCAAAGACGGTCTTGGTTTTCTCGTCGACAAACAGGCGAGAGAAGCTTTCGCCCAGCAGTTCTTGAATCATCTCAAAACCGAGTAGACGCAGCGCTGCAGGGTTGGCCGATAGAATGCAGTCGTCTTCGACCAGCAATAACCCATCTGGCAGTATCGTGGTTAAGGTACTGAATTTACCTTCTGACTCTTCGAGAGAGCGAACCAAAATTTGTTTTTCAGAGGTATCGATGGCATGAAAGACGATATGTTCGACTTGGCCTTCAGTCTCAACAGGAGTCAGACTAAAATGAACGCTGGTCTCGAGGTCGATGTCATCAAGGGTGATTTCTGCCTCTAACGTTTCGCCATTAAACGCCCGCTCATAATAGGGTTTGAGCTGTTGGTAGAACTGTTTACCAAGAATTTCGCTGTCGCACATTCCGACCATTTCCGCAGGCGTGAGGCCAGAAAGGTCGCAGTAACGCCCATTCACCAAAGCATAGTGATGTTGGTTATCTAAGATCGCAAAAAAAAACGGACTCTTCGCCGTTATTTTTGTAAACCAATGCTGAAGTTGTTGCGAGAGCATCAAGTTTGTACCAGTTCTCCGAGGATTCTTCTTAGTAAGCGGCATATTTACTAAGACGTCAATACAACTATAACGACCTTTGTGACGTGATGACAAGGAAGAGAAGGATAAAGACTGTTTTTTGATAAATAACAGGATTTCTCTCAGTGACATCCACTATGATGGCGAGTTGTGTTTGACAAATTAACGGATCATCAGCGTGATTAACAAGATTCGCACTCAGCTAGTTCGTAATGCCGCATCAATTTTGCGATCTCCAATCCACTTCTTGCCTCATTTTGTTCAAAAAAGAGCCTTGTTGGATGGACTAAACACGGTGTTTAAAGAAGCCCTCGAAGACGGCGATTTTGACTTCTTGCAAGACAAATGGCTTAAAGTCGCGATCAAAGATCTCGATCTCTGCTGGTTCATCAGTTATCAAGATGAACAGCTACAGGTTGCTGATACTCCGATGACCGCCGATGTGACCTTCAGTGGCAACCTCAATGATTTGGTGTTGATTGCAGGTCGCAAAGAAGATCCAGATACGCTCTTTTTCCAACGCCGCCTTTCTATCGAGGGGGATACCGAGCTTGGTCTGGAAGTCAAAAACTTGATGGACAGTGTTGATCTCACGCTTTTACCTAAACCCTTGCAAATGTGCATGAATCAACTGGCCGACTTTGTTCAGAAAGGCGTACAATCTGAGACCTTAAACAAAGAGGTTGTCCATGCTTATTCGAACTGAAGCGCCCGCTGATATTCTGTCGGTCGAAAAATTACTCCAAACCACTTTTGACACTGACGCTGAAGCCAACTTGGTGATGAGCCTGCGAGAAAACGGCAATCGCACTTTGTCTTTTGTTGCGTGCAACGATGAGGGTGACGTCGTCGGCTACGTGTTGTTTAGCCCAGTAACCGTTAATGGTGAAGAGAAAAGCTGGCAAGGGCTCGCGCCGTTAGCGGTGGCGAACGCGTATCGCAATCAGGGGATCGCGGCACAGTTAGTTGAAGAAGGGCTCGCGTCACTGCATGAGTTTGGTTATCCCGCCTGTGTGGTCTTAGGCGATCCGAACTATTATGGCCGTTTTGGCTTCGAGTCAGCGGAGAAGCATCAGTTGCATTGCCGTTGGGATGTGCCGGCTGGCGCGTTCCAAGTCATAGAGTTAGCAGCAGGTGAAGTGCAAGCTGCACAGGGCTTGGTGGACTACAGTCCGGAGTTTACCGCCCTCTAAGTGGCGGTTTGAACAAGATTTATCCACGAAAAGCTTGGTTTTGTCCTTTTTTTAAGCGTTCGACACGATAAAGCCAATTTTTTCAAAAATACCACTTGTCAGCGTTATGTCGTTTCGCTAGTATTGCTCCGCCTTCAACGAGGAGGTCGCTAGCCTTGTTCAGGACGACTCCTAGAACGGCGCTGGCTCAACAATTTGGAACATAGGTGGAAAGCATGTTTACCGTTCTACTTGTGATTTACCTGTTGGCAGCGGTTGGTGTAATCGGCCTCGTGCTGATTCAACAAGGTAAAGGCGCAGATATGGGAGCCTCATTCGGTGCAGGCGCATCAAACACAGTGTTTGGCGCAGGTGGCTCAGGAAATTTCCTAACCCGAATGACTGCAATTTTTGCAACAGTATTTTTCGTTATCAGCCTAGTGCTTGGCAACATGTCGACACACAAGACAGAGTCTCAGTGGGTTGACCCAACGCAAGGTCAAGTAATTCAAGCTGGTGACGTGAGTGAAGTTCCTGCCCCTACAACGGGTGACGAAATTCCTCAATAAGCGATAGCTCGCTTAAGTAAGATTTATGCCGAGATGGTGAAATTGGTAGACACGCTAGCATGAGGTGCTAGTGCCTTTGGTGTGAGGGTTCGAGTCCCTCTCTCGGCACCATTATTTACAAACTTGTAAAACACCTTGGAGAGCGTATAATGCTCGACAAGTCGGACGCGGGGTGGAGCAGCTTGGTAGCTCGTCGGGCTCATAACCCGAAGGTCGTCGGTTCAAATCCGGCCCCCGCAACCAATTCCTACATTGAGATTTGACCAGTTCTTATCTGATGAAAAGTAGGATGTTGCAAGTTTTCGCAGTCTTGATTATGTCGAATAGTCACTGCGAGTTAAATGATGAAATGCATCGTTTAACGTATCAGGGTCCAGCAACAAAAAACCCCGACTATATCGGGGTTTTTTGTTATCTGAACTTTTTAAAAGTTCAGAGCTTGCTTGGAATTTAAATTGGGCTCTGAGCCCTTTTTTTGTTTCTGGAGTGGTTTAAATGACTGGTTTAGAAAGACAACTTACTGAAATGCTTGAAGCTCCTGTAGCAGCATCAGGTTATGAGTTAGTTGGATTAGAATTTATTCGCGCAGGCGAACACTCAACGTTGCGTATTTTTATTGACCATGAAAATGGTATTACCGTCGATGACTGTGCAGAAGTGAGTCGTCAGGTCAGTGCGGTGATGGACGTTGAGGATCCAATCACAGTGGCTTACAACCTAGAAGTGTCTTCACCAGGTTTAGAAAGACCACTTTTCAAAGCGGCACATTATGAGCAATTTATTGGTCACGAGGTCAGCATCGTTTTGAAAATGGCTGTCGGTAACCGTCGTAAGTGGAAAGGTGTTATCCACTCTGTCGAAGGTGAAACAGTGACGATTACTGTGGATGGCAACGATGAAGAGTTTGCATTAAGCAACATTTCAAAAGCTAACCTGATCCCTAAATTTTAAGCGAAGTCTTAGAGGCTATTTAAAATGAGTAAAGAAATTTTAGCGGTAGCAGAAGCGGTATCGAACGAAAAAGCGGTACCTCGTGAGCGTATTTTTGAAGCATTAGAAATCGCACTCGCTACCTCGACTAAGAAAAAGTACGAAATCGAAATCGAGGTTCGCGTAGCTATCGACCGTAAAACCGGTGAGTTTGATACTTTCCGCCGTTGGTTAGTGGTGGAAGAGGTTGAGCATCCAACGAAAGAGATCTCACTAGAAGCGGCACAATTCGAAGATCCTGAGCTGCAAGTTGGCGATTATGTAGAAGACGAAATCGAATCGGTGACGTTTGACCGTATTACGACGCAAACTGCGAAGCAAGTGATTGTTCAGAAAGTTCGCGAAGCAGAGCGTGCACAGATCGTTGAACAGTTCATCGACAACGAAGGTGAGCTTGTGACTGGCGTGGTGAAGAAAGTGAACCGCGACACCATCATTCTTGATCTGGGTAACAACGCGGAAGCGGTTATTCTGCGTGATGACCAATTACCACGTGAGAACTTCCGTCCTGGTGACCGTGTACGTGGCCTACTGTACCGCGTCGCGCCAGAAGCGCGTGGCTTCCAGCTATTCATCACACGTTCTAAGCCAGAAATGTTGGCAGAACTGTTCCGTGTTGAAGTGCCAGAAATCGCAGAAGAAATCATCGAGCTGAAAGGTGCAGCGCGTGATCCTGGTTCTCGTGCAAAAATTGCCGTGAAGACCAACGATAAGCGTATTGACCCTGTCGGTGCCTGTGTGGGTATGCGTGGTGCGCGTGTTCAAGCCGTATCGGGTGAACTTGGCGGTGAGCGTATTGATATCGTGCTTTGGGATGATAACCCAGCGCAGTTCGTGATTAACGCTATGGCACCGGCTGATGTCGCTTCCATCATTGTTGATGAAGATACGCACTCAATGGACATCGCGGTTGAAGCGGACAACCTAGCTCAGGCGATTGGTCGTAACGGTCAAAACGTTCGTCTCGCCTCTCAGCTAACGGGTTGGGAACTGAACGTCATGACGGTTGAAGATCTTCAGAAGAAACACGCTGAAGAGTCACAAGCGTCTATCGAAAACTTTATGAAGTACCTAGATATTGAAGAAGACTTTGCTCAACTGCTTGTTGAAGAAGGCTTCTCGACTCTAGAAGAGATTGCTTACGTACCCGTAAACGAGCTACTAGAGGTTGATGGTTTGGATGAAGATCTTGTTGAAGAGCTACGTAGCCGTGCCAAAGAAGCATTGACCACGATCGCCCTAGCACAAGAAGAATCGTTTGAAGGTCTAGAGCCTGCAGAAGATTTACTAGGTCTTGAAGGCCTAGAACGCGAAATGGCATTTAAACTGGCAGCAAAAGGTGTCTCCACATTGGAAGATCTTGCTGACCAGGGTATTGATGACCTAGAAGGTATTGAAGGCCTAACTGAAGAGCGTGCGGGCGAGCTGATCATGGCAGCACGTAACATCTGTTGGTTCGGCGAAGAAGCATAATTTCCCAGCAAGGAGGAGCGGCATGACGCAAATTACCGTTAAAGCACTAAGTGAAGAAATTGGTACGCCAGTAGACCGCCTATTAGAGCAACTTGCTGACGCAGGAATGAAAAAAGCGAGCACAGATCAAGTCACAGAAGATGAAAAACAGAAACTGCTGACTCATCTGAAAAAAGCGCACGGCGACACCAATGGTGATGCTGAGCCAACTCGCTTAACCCTGCAACGTAAAACTCGCAGCACACTGAGTGTTAATGCGGGTGGCGGCAAAAGCAAAGAAGTCAACGTTGTGACTCGTAAGAAACGTACTTACGTGAAAGCGAGCACAATTGAAGATGAAGCGAAACGTGAGGCTGAAGAAGCCGCTCAACGTGAAGCTGAAGAAGCGGCAAAACGCGAAGCTGAAGAAGTAGCAAAACGTGAAGCCGAAGAAGCAGCAAAACGTGCAGCAGAAGAAGCAGCAAAACGCGAAGCGGAAGAAAAAGCGAAACGTGAGGCAGAAGAGAAAGCCAAACGTGACGCTACCGAGAAGGCGAAACGTCAATCTGGACAACAGAACGAACGTAGCGCTGAAGAGAAATCTAAGCAAGAAGCAGCGCGAAAAGAGGCCGACGAGCTTAAACGTCGTCAGGAAGAAGAAGCTAAGCGTAAGGCTGAAGAGGAAAGTCAGCGCCAGCTTGAAGAAGCTCGCGAATTGGCTGAGAAGAATAAAGAGCGTTGGTCTGCTGCTGAAAAGAAAAAGGGTGATATGGAAAATACAGATTACCATGTAACGACTTCAACCTACGCACGTGAAGCCGAAGATGAAGCAGATCGCCGTGAAGAAGCGGGTCGTCGTCGCAAGAAGAAGAAACTCTCTAGCAAAAACGATGATCAAGAACGCAACGCTCGCCCTGGACGTGGTAAAGGCCGCGCGAAAGGTCGTCTAGCGAAGCCTTCTTCTATGCAACAAGCGTTCGACAAGACCGCTGCGGTTGCAAAAGCGGACGTTGTGATTGGTGAAACCATCGTGGTTTCTGAACTGGCAAACAAGATGTCAGTGAAAGCAACAGAAGTGATTAAAGCGATGATGAAGATGGGCGCAATGGCGACCATCAACCAAGTGATTGACCAAGAAACAGCGCAATTGATCGCTGAAGAAATGGGTCACAAGGTCGTGTTGCGTAAAGAGAATGAGCTTGAAGAAGCGGTTCTAAACGATCGTGATAGCCACGCAGAAGCGACACCTCGTGCGCCAGTTGTGACCATCATGGGTCACGTTGACCACGGTAAAACATCGACGCTTGACTACATCCGTCGTACACACGTGGCTTCAGGCGAAGCGGGTGGTATTACCCAGCACATCGGTGCTTACCACGTAGAAACTGAAAACGGTATGATTACCTTCCTTGATACTCCTGGACACGCGGCGTTTACCGCAATGCGTGCTCGTGGTGCTCAAGCGACGGATATCGTTGTTCTTGTGGTTGCGGCAGACGATGGCGTAATGCCACAAACGGTTGAGGCTATCCAGCACGCGAAAGCGGCAGAAGTGCCTCTAATCGTTGCGGTGAACAAGATCGATAAAGAAGATGCGAACCCAGATAACGTGAAGAATGAGCTTGCTCAGTACGACGTTATTCCTGAGGAGTGGGGCGGTGAGAACATGTTCGTTCACATCTCTGCGAAACAGGGTACCAACATCGACGGTCTTCTAGAAGCGATCCTTCTTCAGTCTGAAGTTCTTGAACTTACAGCTGTGAAAGAAGGCATGGCGTCTGGTGTTGTGGTTGAATCGCGTCTAGATAAAGGTCGCGGTCCAGTGGCTACAGTACTGGTTCAGTCAGGTACCCTAAATAAGGGCGACATCGTTCTTTGTGGTCAAGAATACGGCCGTGTTCGTGCTATGCGCGACGAGCTAGGTCACGAAATCACAGAAGCTGGTCCATCTATCCCTGTAGAGATCTTGGGTCTTTCTGGTGTGCCTTCTTCAGGTGACGAAGCTACGGTTGTCCGTGATGAGCGTAAAGCACGTGAAGTCGCTAACTACCGCGCTGGTAAGTTCCGTGAAGTGAAACTGGCTCGTCAGCAGAAATCCAAACTTGAGAACATGTTCTCTAACATGGCTGCAGGTGAAGTGGCTGAGCTGAACGTTGTACTAAAAGCGGACGTACAGGGCTCGGTTGAAGCAATCGCAGACTCACTACTGAAACTTTCTACTGACGAAGTGAAAGTGAACATCGTGGGTTCTGGTGTGGGTGGTATCACTGAGACAGATGCAGTACTGGCTGAAGCGTCTAACGCTATCATCCTTGGCTTTAACGTACGTGCGGATGCATCAGCTCGTCGTGCAATTGAAGCGGCAAGCGTTGACCTACGTTACTACTCAATCATTTACCAATTGATTGACGAAGTGAAACAAGCAATGGGCGGTATGCTTGCTCCAGAATTCAAGCAAGAGATCATTGGTCTTGCTGAAGTACGTGACGTATTTAAGTCACCGAAACTGGGCGCAATCGCTGGTTGTATGGTCACAGAAGGCGTGATCAAGCGTAACAACCCAATCCGCGTACTGCGCGAAAACGTTGTTATCTACGAAGGTGAGCTTGAGTCCCTACGTCGCTTTAAAGATGACGTTCAAGAAGTTAAGAACGGCTACGAATGTGGTATCGGCGTTAAGAACTACAATGATGTTCGCGTCGGTGACCAAATCGAAGTCTTCGAAACAGTGGAAATCAAACGTACACTGGACTAATTGACTAACATTACTCTCAAAGGTCGAAAGACGAGAGCAATGGGTTGTTGAATACACCATGGGGGGCTGGCTTGACCATCCCCCCATTCTTTCTAATGTGAGAAAAGAGATGTCAAAAGAATTTAGCCGTACTCAGCGCGTTGCGCAGCAGTTACAAAAAGAATTGGCGATGATCCTCCAGCGTGAAGTTCGTGACTCACGTCTGGGCATGGTGACTATTTCCGATGTCGAAGTGTCACGTGATTTGGCCTACGCCAAAGTGTTTGTCACTTTCCTATGTGTTGGCGAGCAAACCCCAGAATCATGTCTGGCGGCACTGCGTGAGCACGAAGTACACATCCGTATGATGCTGGGTAAGCGTATTCGTCTGCGTCTGACACCAGAAATCCGCTTTCATTACGACAACACCTTAGTTGAAGGTATGCGCATGTCTAACCTCGTTAGTGAGGTGATTAGTCAAGACAAACGCAAACAACACAACGCAGGTCGTGATGAAGAGGAAGAGAACTAATGGCACGTCGTCGTAAAGGTCGTCCTATTGATGGTGTGATCCTATTGGATAAACCCACTGGGATTTCATCCAACGACGCACTGCAAAAGGTCAAACGCATCTACTTTGCGGAGAAAGCGGGTCATACCGGGGCGCTCGATCCTTTGGCAACCGGCATGCTGCCGATTTGTTTGGGCGAAGCGACCAAGTTTTCTCAGTTCTTGCTCGATTCGGACAAGCGATACCGAGTGATTGCCAAGCTGGGCGAGCGAACCAACACCTCAGATTCAGACGGAGAAGTGGTCGAAACGCGCCCTGTGAATGTTGAGCTCCCTATGCTCGAAGCGTGTATCGACAAGTTCCGCGGCGAATCCGACCAAGTACCGTCAATGTTCTCGGCCCTGAAATATCAGGGTAAGCCGCTGTATGAGTATGCTCGTCAAGGCATTGAAGTCCCTCGTGAAGCGCGCAAGATCACCGTGTACGAGATTACCCTCCATCGCTTCGAAGGCGATGAAGTCGAGATGGAAATACACTGCTCGAAAGGCACTTATATCCGCACTATCGTAGACGATCTTGGTGAAATGCTCGGTTGTGGCGCGCATGTGACCATGCTGCGTCGCACGGCGGTCGCTAACTACCCGTACGAGAATATGGTGACGCTAGAGCAGCTTAATGAGCTTCTTGAACAAGCGCATCGTGAAGAGCGCGCGCCGCGTGAGTTACTTGACCCGCTGTTGCTCCCTATGGACACCGCTGTTGAAGATCTGCCTGAGGTGAACTTGATTCCTGAATTGGCCGATCTCGTCATGCATGGTCAGCCTGTGCAAGTTTTCGGCGCTCCGACCGAGGGTACGGTTCGCCTGACGAAAGGTGAAGAGAAGTGTTTTATCGGCGTTGGTGAAATGAACGACGACGGTAAGATTGCCCCAAAGCGTCTCGTCGTATTCAGAGACCCGGTTTAATACCGATAAGCCTCTCTCAACGACAAAAAACCGAAGCACTATCAGCGCTTCGGTTTTTTATTTTAAGCGTCTTGGTTACTCTATGAGCCCTTCGGCTTTCAGGATGTCACGAAGTTGCTCTGCGCGTTTGCGATTGACGCCAAAATCAGAGTAACCCACACGCGACTCTGAGCGCACCATTAGTGCTCCGTCGGTCATTTTTAGCTCCAAGTCATCGACGAAACGCAGGATTTTTGAGGTGCACTCAATACGTAAGTAACCTTCATCGCTGACCGCGGTTTTGGCGCCGGGTAATTGCAGGGCAGCGCGCTCTATCGCATCGATGTTGGCCTCTTTAGTCAGGATAAAGGGTGCGAGAGAAAACTTCTCTCGCGTATCCTGAGTAGAGACACAATTGGGTTTGTCACCACATGGCTCGGCGCTTCTGTCTGTCATTGTCGTCACTCCTTGGCTGCAACCCGCGAGAGCGATCGACGCGAGTAGCAGAGTGGTTAGGGTTCGCCATTGGGGTTTCATTGGTTCTCCTTACTAAGAGGGGGCTTCACGGACTTTAAGAAGGTTACACTTCTAGAAAGTCTAAGATACCTTCTGCCGCTTTGCGTCCTTCATCGATGGCCGTGACTACAAGATCGGAGCCGCGCACAGCATCGCCACCGGCAAAAATCTTCTCGTTACTGGTCTGGTAACGGTAAGTTTGTTCAGATGCCGCTTTAATTCGGCCCCACTGATCCAGCTCTACACCATAAGGTTCTAACCAGCTCATTTGGTGCGGCTGAAAACCAAACGCCATAATGACTGCATCGGCGGCCAGTACGTGTTCGCTGCCTTCGACCGGCTCTGGGCGGCGGCGCCCAGCAGCATCTGGTTCACCCAATGCCGTTTTGACCACCTTGACCCCAGTGACCTGACCGCTTGCGTTGACTTCTAACCCCAAAGGCTGAAGGTTAAACATAAAATCTACCCCTTCTTCTTTGGCGTTTTTCACTTCGCGCCTTGAGCCAGGCATGTTCTCTTCATCACGGCGGTAAGCACAAATCACGTTTGCAGCGCCTTGGCGGATAGAGGTGCGCACACAGTCCATCGCGGTGTCTCCCCCGCCGAGGACGACGACATTTTTCCCAGCCATATCAATAAACGGTTTGTCGTCTTTAAGGTCCATCACTTTATAGGTATTGGAAATCAAAAACGGCAGCGCGTCATACACGCCAGGTGCGTCTTCATTCTCAAGTCCAGCGCGCATATTTTTGTACGTACCCACCCCTAAGAAGACCGCGTCGTAGTCGTTAATCAGCTCACTCATTTGAATGTCTTTACCGACTTCGACATTGAGACGGAACTCAACACCCATGTCACTAAAGATGCGGCGACGGTTTTCCATCACCCCTTTTTCTAATTTAAAGGAGGGAATACCAAAGGTGAGCAGCCCGCCGATCTCTGGGTAGCGATCAAACACGACTGGTTTCACGCCATTTCGGACTAACACATCGGCTGCAGCGAGACCTGCAGGGCCCGCGCCTATGATGGCGACTTTTTTATCCGTCCACTCGACTTTAGACAAGTCGGGCTTCCAGCCCATTTCGAACGCTTTGTCCGTAATGTATTTTTCAATGTTGCCGATGGTCACCGCACCAAAGTCATCATTGAGGGTACAGGAACCCTCACAAAGACGGTCTTGCGGGCAGACGCGTCCACACACTTCGGGCAAGCTGTTGGTTTGGTGAGACAGCTCAACGGCTTCAAGGATACGCCCTTCATTGGCGAGCTTTAGCCATTGCGGAATGTAGTTGTGAACCGGACATTTCCATTCACAGTAAGGGTTACCACAATCTAAGCAGCGATCCGCTTGGGCAGTCGCTTGCTGCTTGGTAAAGGGTTCATAAATCTCGACAAACTCTATCTTACGGATCTTAATCGGTTTTTTAGCCGGGTCGACACGCTGGACATCGATAAATTGGTATACGTTCTGGCTCATACATCCTCCATGACTTATTGTGCTTGAACGCGAAGTTCAGCAGCGCTACGACTTTGGTGACCAAGCAAGGTATTCAGATCCGCTGCTTGAGGTTTAACTAGGTAGAACTTCGGAATCCATTCATCAAAGTTCGCTAGGATATGCTCGGCATGTGCCGAACCGGTTTCCTCCAAGTGCTCGGCAATTAAGCCGCGTAGATGCTCTTGGTGGATATAGAGGTCGGCCAACGAAATCGCTTCTACCGACTCGTTATTCACTCGCCCTGCAAAGTCTTGATTATTATCTAGTACATAAGCAAAACCGCCCGTCATACCCGCGCCGAAGTTGACGCCTGTTGCGCCAAGAATCGCGACGATGCCACCGGTCATGTATTCACAAGCGTTATCACCCGCGCCTTCGATGACGGCAATGGTACCTGAGTTACGCACCGCAAAACGCTCACCCGCCGTTCCTGCAGCAAACAGTTTGCCGCCTGTCGCGCCATATAGGCAGGTATTGCCTATGATGGTCGCTTCATGGCATTTGAACGCCGTACCCAAGTGAGGTTTGATGACCAGTTTGCCACCTGCCATCCCTTTACCCACGTAATCGTTGGCATCGCCCGTGAGGATTTGTTCAACGCCGCCAGCGTTCCAGACACCAAACGATTGACCCGCTGTACCATCAAGGTAAATCTTGATGGGCGTGGCGGCCATGCCTTGGTTGCCATAGCGTTTGGCGATTTCGCCCGACAGACGTGCGCCCACTGAGCGATCGGTATTGATGACATTGTAGAAGATGCTTGCGGGCTGCTGCGCTTCGATTGCGCTCATCGCATCATCGACCATCTGTTGGTTTAAGTGCGCTTTGTCAAACGGCGCGTTCGGCTCAGTCCAAAACAGCGGATGGTCTTCTGGAGAAACCGGTGCTTCGAGGATATTCGATAGATCCAGTTTTGCTTGTTTCGCCGTCATCCCTTCCACCGCTTGCAGCAGATCGGTGCGGCCAATCAGATCCGTGAGTTTTTCAACGCCCAACTCGGCGAGTAAGCCTCGCACTTCCTCAGCAAGGCCGGTGAAGTAATTCATTACCTGTTCGGGTAGGCCTTTGAAGTATTGATTACGCAAGGTTTCGTCTTGTGTCGCGACGCCCGTAGCACAGTTGTTTAAGTGACAGATACGCAGGAATTTACATCCCATCGCAACCATAGGCGCAGTACCAAAACCAAAACTCTCCGCACCGAGTATGGCCGCTTTGACCACATCGAGACCGGTTTTTAAACCGCCGTCGACTTGTAGGCGAATTTTATGACGCAAACCATTTGCGACCAGTGCTTGTTGGGTTTCCGCTAGACCGAGCTCCCATGGGCTGCCCGCGTATTTCACTGAGGTGAGTGGGCTGGCGGCGGTTCCGCCGTCGTAGCCAGAGATGGTGATAAGGTCAGCGTAAGCCTTTGCCACACCGGTGGCGATAGTGCCCACTCCCGGCTCAGAGACCAACTTAACGGAAACCAAGGCCTTTGGATTGACCTGTTTCAAATCGAAAATCAGCTGTGCCAAATCCTCGATGGAGTAAATGTCATGATGAGGTGGCGGTGAAATCAGGGTCACACCTTGGACGGAATAACGCAGTTTGGCAATTTCTGCCGTCACTTTGTGCCCGGGCAGCTGACCACCCTCACCGGGCTTGGCACCTTGCGCCACTTTGATTTGCAACACATCAGCATTGGTCAGGTAGTGGGGCGTCACGCCAAAACGGCCTGAAGCAACCTGCTTAATGCGTGAGTTTTTCTCGGTACCAAAACGGCGAGGATCTTCACCGCCTTCCCCAGAGTTGGAGTAGCCGCCTAGTCGGTTCATCGCCGTAGCCAGCGCTTCGTGCGCTTCGGGGCTTAGAGCGCCAATGGACATGGCGGCAGAGTCGAAGCGCTTGAATAGCTCCGTTGTTGGCTCAATGCGCTCAAGTGGCAAAGGCGACTCGGCTTTTTTCAACGTCATCAAGTCACGCAGCATGGCAACCGGGCGCTCGTTCACTTGCTTGGCGTAGCTTTGGTAATCTTGGCTCTCGCCAGAGCGCACCGCTTTTTGCAATGTGCCGACGACATCCGGGTTGTAGGCATGGTATTCACCACCATGTACGTATTTCAGTAGCCCGCCGTGGTCGATAGACTTACGCTTCGCCCACGCTTTGCGCGAGAGATTAAAGAGGTCTTGTTGGAAGTCGTCAAAGTTGGCGCCTTGAATGCGCGTAGTGACGCCTTTAAAGCACAATTCGACCACGTCTTTGTGTAAGCCGACCGCTTCAAACAGCTGCGAGCAGCGATAAGAGGCCACGGTTGAAATGCCCATCTTGGACATGATCTTATACAGACCTTTATCAATACCGTATTGGTAATTCTGCATCACTTCTCGGTAGCTCTTTTCTACCGCACCGTCATCAATGAGTTTGCCTAGCGCTTCGTAGGCCAGGTAAGGGTAGACAGCGGTAGCGCCGAAACCGAGCAGTACCGCGAACTGGTGTGGATCGCGCGCGGTTGCTGTTTCGACGATGATATTGGCATCACAACGTAAGTTGGCATCGATAAGACGGGTTTGTACCGCACCTACTGCCATGGCTGCAGGAATCGGCAAACGGCCTTTGACTAATGCGCGGTCTGACAACACCACTAATACCGTCCCTTCACGCACGACTTGCTCAGCCTGTGCACATAAATCATCAATCGCTTGTTTGAGATCTTTCTGAGTCGGATCGTAGTTGATGTCTAAGATGGTGTTGCGGTAGTGGTCATCATCAAGCCCAAGCAACTGCTGCATGTCTGAGTAAAGCAGAACCGGAGAGCCAAACGTGACTCGATGGGCGTGACCATCGGTTTCACAAAAGACATTCATCTCTTGGCCGATACTGGTCGCCAATGACATCACGTGCTTTTCGCGCAGTGGGTCGATAGGCGGGTTGGTCACCTGAGCAAATTTCTGTCTAAAGTAATCGGTCACTAAGCGCTCTTTGGATGACAGCACTGCCATTGGCGTGTCATCACCCATAGAGCCGACGGCTTCTTGCCCCATATCGCCGAGTACGCGCAGCACTTGATCGACTTCTTCGTTACTCATCGCAAACTGCTTTTGATACGTCTTTAAAAGATCGTTATCGAAGCTCCGTTGGCCGACTTGATCGTCTGATAACTCAGCAAATGGCGTCAGCTTGCGAACGTTGTGCTCCATCCATTCGCGATAAGGGTGACGGCTCTTGAGATCGTTGTCGATCTCGCTCGATTGCCACAACTTGCCTTGGCGTGTATCAATCACCAAGAGCTCACCGGGGCCGACACGACCTTTCTTCGCCACTTCATCCGGGGCGTAGTTCCAAATGCCGACTTCAGAGGCGAGGGTGATCAGCTTATCTTTAGTGATCACATAGCGGGCAGGGCGTAAACCATTGCGGTCTAAGTTACACGCCGCGTAACGTCCATCGGATAGAACAATGCCTGCCGGGCCATCCCAAGGCTCCATGTGTTTGGAGTTGAAGTCATAGAATGCGCGCAGATCGGCATCCATATCTGGGTGGTTTTGCCATGCAGGCGGCACGAGCATACGCATAGCGCGGAAGATATCCATTCCACCAGCAAGGAACAAGTCCAGCATATTGTCTAGACTCGAGGAGTCTGAACCGGTTTCATTGACAAAAGGTGCCGCCGTTTGCAAATCCGGAAGAAGCGGCGAGGCAAATTTGTACGCACGTGCGCGCGCCCACTGGCGGTTGCCTTCAATGGTGTTGATTTCACCATTGTGCGCCAGATATCTAAACGGCTGCGCTAATGGCCAACGAGGTTGGGTGTTGGTAGAAAAGCGCTGGTGGAACAAACAGATAGCTGATTCCATGCGCAGATCCGCTAAGTCGAGGTAAAAGCGCGGTAAATCTGCTGGCATACACAGACCTTTGTAGACAAGGACCTGAGTCGACAAGCTACAAATGTAAAAATCGCTGTCATCGTGAATCTGTTTTTCGATGCGGCGGCGTGCAATATAGAGGCGGCGCTCAATGTCGCGCTCACGCCAACCTGCCGGTGCTGAAATAAACACCTGCTGAATGTTCGGTAATGAGTTTAACGCGATGGGACCAAGGACCGCAGAGTTGGTCGGCACTTCGCGCCAGCCAGCGACTGATAAGGTTTCTTTGGCTAACTCTTTGTTAATAATGTCTTTTGCAGATTGTGCTTTGACCGGGTCTGGGCTGAAAAAAATCATCCCGATGGCGTATTGTTTACCGAGATTGAAGCCTTTCTCTTTGGCGATCAGGCGCAGATAGGAATCGGGTTTTTGCAACAACAACCCACAACCATCGCCGGTTTTTCCGTCGGCGGCGATGCCACCACGGTGGGTCATGCGATCCAATGCTGAAATTGCGGTACGAACTAGCTTGTGGCTAGGTTCACCTTCCATGTGTGCAATTAAACCAAATCCACAGTTGTCTTTTTCAAGACGAGGATCATATAGAGCCATTGCAATTCTCCCTTTGCTTCGCTGTCTTCCAGACAGTACTACCAACGTATCCAGCTTGAACTCAAAAAGGGTTGGTAAATATGACTAACTATGCTTTCAAATTGTTAAATTTTGCATAAATATACACAAAATTATCTTTTATTATTTTACAAAATTGGATGAATTCATTTTCATCGATTTCACAACGTATAGCTTATGATGAAAAAGGTCAAGTTTTTGGTGAATGATCACGCTAGGTGACTATTTACCAAGTAATTGACTGAAAAAAGTTCGCCAAATCAGAGGGATAGAATTCTTATTGTTACATTTTTGTAACAATAAAAGTGTGAGGGATAAAAAAGACCAGCACAATGTGCTGGTCAACTGGATAGGTTTGGAAGGATGTCAGTGTAAGCGGTTATGCAGAGAGCATAAGTGAATCCGCTTTCGCTTCAAGGTGGGTTCCCCCCATCAGGTACTGGTCGATAGCACGTGCACACTCTCGACCTTCATTGATACAACGTACCACCAAAGATTGGCCGGTACGCATATCACCTGCGGCAAAGACACCCGCTTGATTGGTGGCGAAGTCTTGTGTCGCGACGTTGCCACGCTCATCAAGTGCTACATCAAGCTGAGCAAGAACGCCGGTCGGTTCTGGATGCAAGAAACCCATCGCCAAAAACGCCATATCACATGGAATCACGCGCTCGCTGCCTTCGACTTCTTTGAAGCTCGGGCGCTCACCCGCTTTGGCGTCTTGCCAAACAATGTCAGCGATACGCAGACCAGTGACGTCACCTTGGTCATTACCGATAAACTCTTTGGTCAGAATATTCCAGTGACGATCAACGCCCTCTTCGTGTGAAGTCGAGGTACGTAGGATCATTGGGTATTGTGGCCAAGGCATGTTCGCTGGGCGTTTCTCTGGTGGAATCGGCATGATTTCGACCTGGGTGACGCTGGCAGCGCCGTGACGGTTAGAAGTACCGACACAGTCTGAACCTGTATCACCACCACCAATCACCACCACGTGTTTACCGGCGGCATGAATCTCTTCACCTTTGAGATCCATGTTGTTGGCTCGGCGGTTATTTTGTGCGAGAAACTGCATCGCAAAGTACACACCGTTAAGCTCGCGCCCCGGGACTGGCAAGTCGCGCGGTACGGTTGAACCACCGGTGAGCAACACCACATCGTACTCTTGACGAAGCTGCTGAGCGTTGACATCAACTCCCACGTGTTGGTTGACTTTAAACTCAACGCCCGCTTCGGCCATCAGGTTGATCTTGCGATCGATCACTTCCATGCTCAGTTTAAAGTCTGGAATGCCAAAGCGTAGCAATCCGCCCACTTTTTCATCACGTTCAAACACGGTGACACTATGGCCGGCGCTGTTCAGCTGCTCGGCTGCCGATAGACCCGCCGGGCCACTGCCGATGATCGCCACCGTTTTACCTGTGCGAGAGCGTGGCGTTTTCGGTTTGGCGTACCCTTCACGATACGCCGTTTCTACGATGGTTTTCTCAATGTTACAGATGGTGATAGGGTCTTGGTTGATCCCCAATACACACGCGCTTTCACACGGCGCAGGGCAGACGCGACCAGTAAACTCTGGGAAGTTATTGGTGGAGCTTAGAATGTTCCACGCCTCTTCCCAGCTATCACGGTACACAGCATCATTGAACTCAGGAATGATGTTGCCAATGGGGCAACCGTTATGACAAAACGGTACACCACAGTCCATGCAGCGTGATGCTTGCGTATTGATCTTGCTACCAAATTCGTCGTTCAGGACGAACTCTTTGTTGTTCTTGATGCGCTCTTTGGGGTCGATCTTTTGTGGAAGTTCACGACCATGCTCTAAAAATCCAGTCGGCTTACCCATTACACTGCCTCCGTTTCTGCTTGTTCTGCCTCAGCTTGACGTTTTTGAAGCACCGCTTTGTAGTCACGTGGCATGACTTTCACCATCGCCGCTAAACTTGCTTCAAAGTTGTCTAAGAAAGACTGAGCTACTTCACTTCCTGTGAATTGAACGTGTTTCGTCAACATATCTTGTAAGAAGGCTTTGTCTTCTTGTTCGATAGGATCCAAATCGACCAACTCTGGATTGAGTTTGGATTCAAAGTCACCCGACTTATCCCAAACGTAAGCGACACCGCCACTCATGCCCGCGGCAAAGTTGCGACCAGTCGAACCGAGGATAATCGCCGCGCCACCTGTCATGTATTCACAGCCGTGGTCTCCCACGCCTTCGACAACCACTTTCGCGCCCGAGTTACGTACACAGAAGCGCTCACCGGCCATACCGCGAATGAAGGATTCTCCGGAGGTCGCTCCGTAGAAACAGACGTTACCCACCACAATGTTGTCTTCGGCAACAATGCTTGATTTGGCATCTGGGTAGAGCACCAAGGTACCGCCAGATAGGCCTTTACCCCAGTAATCGTTCGCATCGCCTTCGACTTCAAATTTGACGCCTTTCGCAAGGAACGCACCGAACGACTGGCCAGCACTACCGGTAAACTTAACGTTCATCGGTTGAGGCAGACCTTCATCCTTGTACACCTTGGAAATCTCGTTAGACAACATGGTGCCAGCAGAGCGGTCAGTGTTGACGATCGGGAACTCAGCGTTGACCGCTTCGCCTTTTTCGAGCGCAGGGATCGCCGCTTGAATCAGTTTACGGTCAAGCACTTGCTCTAGGTTGTGATTCTGTACGGTCTGGTTGTAGACGCCGTCTTGCTCGCGCGGTTGCTCAACGTGCAACACAGGAGACAAGTCTAAGTTCTTGTATTTCCAGTGCGATACGTCTTGGCGAATCTTCATTTTCTGACCTTGACCGACCATCTCATCAATGGTTCTAAAGCCAAGTTCCGCCATGATCTCGCGTAAGCCTTGTGCCATGTATTGGAAGAAGGTCACGACGTCTTCGACGCGGCCGTCAAAACGCTCACGCAGCGTTTTGTTTTGTGTCGCAATGCCCACAGGACAGGTGTTCTTATGACACTTACGCATCATAATACAGCCTTCTACTACCAGCGCAGCGGTTGCGACACCCCACTCTTCAGCGCCCAGTAATGTGGCGACAGCGAGGTCACGAGGCGTTTTCATCTGACCATCCGCTTGAACAACGATACGGTTACGTAGGCCGTTTTTCAGTAGCGTTTGGTGCGTTTCCGCCAAACCTAATTCCCAAGGTAGGCCCGTATGGCGAATCGATGACATCGGAGAGGCACCGGTACCGCCGTCGAAACCTGCGATAAGCACAACGTCTGCTTTGGCTTTCGCAACGCCAGAGGCAATCGTGCCGACACCGGCTTCGGAGACCAATTTGACGTTCACGCGGCCAGCGCGGTTCGCGTTCTTCAAGTCGTAGATCAGCTGAGCCAAATCCTCGATAGAGTAAATATCGTGGTGTGGCGGTGGAGAAATCAGACCGACGCCCGGTGTTGAGTGACGAGTGGCGCCGATCCAATCATCGACTTTGTCACCCGGAAGCTGACCGCCTTCACCCGGTTTCGCGCCTTGCGCCATCTTGATTTGCAGTTCGTCTGCGTTAGTGAGGTAGTATGAAGTCACCCCAAAGCGACCAGACGCGACCTGCTTGATAGCTGAGCGTTCCCAGTCACCGTTTTCTTTGCGCTCAAAGCGCATTGGGTCTTCACCACCTTCGCCCGAGTTAGACTTCGCGCCCAATCGGTTCATCGCAACGGCCAGTGTTGAGTGCGCCTCGTAAGAGATCGAACCAAACGACATCGCGCCGGTAGCGAAGCGTTTCACGATGCTTTCAATCGGTTCTACTTCGTCGATGGGAATTGAGCCAGCAGGGTGCTTAACAAACTCCAACTGGCTACGCAGCGTCACCGCGTTGTCGCCTTGCTTATCCACCGCGGCCGCGTATTGCTTGAATTGATCGTAATCTTTGTTGCGTGTTGATTGTTGCAACAGCGAAATCGTCTCAGGATTGAAGAGGTGCTTTTCACCACGCTGTTTCCACTGGTAGACGCCGCCGACATCCAACATTTGCACTGGGATTTCGCGTTGGGGGTAACCGACACGGTGACGAATGAGGACTTCTTTTGCGATGTCATCGAGCGTCAAACCTTGAATACGAGAGACGGTACCCGTGAAGTATTTGTCGACCACGGATTTGTGGATACCAAGCGCTTCAAAGATCTGTGCGCCATGGTAAGACTGCAAGGTTGAAATGCCCATTTTAGAGAAGATCTTCAGCAGGCCGCCGTTGATCGCCTTGCGATAGTTATCAAACAGATCGCGTGGGCTGGCTTCTGGATCGAGCTTCTTGGTGCGTTGCAGCTCAACAATGGTCTCAATTACCAAGTACGGGTTGACGGCATTGGCGCCGTAGCCAAGTAGCGTCGCGAAATGGTGCGTTTCACGCGCATCACCGGTTTCAACCACAATGTCACACTTCGCGCGTAGACCTTTGCGGATCAGGTGATGGTGAACGGCGCCGACGGCCAACATGGCTGGAATAGCCGCGTGGTTTGAGTTCACTGCGCGGTCTGTGAGTAGGATGATCGAGTAGCCATCGACCACCGCATCTTCGGCGTATTGACAGATACGCTTCAATGCACGCTCTAGTTTGCCTTGATCTTCATTGGCTTGGAACACGATATCGAGCGTTTTCGCCTGTAGGTGTTCGTTGTCGATCGCACGCAATTTCTCTAGCTCAGAGTTCGCGAGCACTGGAGATTCCAGTTCCACTTTTTGACAGTGAAGCGGAGTTTCAGTCAGCAGGTTATGATCTTTACCTAGGTAGGTATTGAGTGACATCACCATACGCTCACGGATCGGGTCGATCGGTGGGTTGGTAACCTGAGCAAACAACTGCTTAAAGTAGTTGGATAGATGCTGAGACTGGTGAGACAAGACAGCCAATGGCCAGTCTGCGCCCATGGCAGACAGTGGCTCTTTGCCTTCTTTCGCCATTGGAACAATGATTTCATTCACTTCTTCAGTGCTGACACCAAACGCTTGTTGACGATGGAGAAGGCGCTCTGGAGAAGGCTGGCTGAACTGGTTGCTCGCATCAGGCAGTTTCTTCAGGCTAAGTAGGTTATCTTTCACCCATTGTTCGTAAGGCTGAGCGCCTGCGATGGTATCTTTGACTTCTTCGTCAGAGATAATGCGACCTTGCTCTAAGTCCGCAACGAAGATACGACCTGGCTGCAAGCGGCCGCGGAACTCGACGTTCTCTGGGGCAATATCCACAACACCAGACTCAGACGCCATCACAAGGAAGTTGTCTTTGGTCACGGTGTAGCGAGACGGGCGCAGGCCGTTACGATCGAGCGTTGCACCTACTTGGACACCATCGGTAAAGCAGACTGACGCTGGGCCGTCCCAAGGTTCCATGATGTTTGCGTGATACTGGTAGAACGCGCGACGTGTCGGATCCATGGTTTTGTTTTCTTGCCATGCCTCTGGGATCATCATCATCAATGCGTGTGGCAAGCTACGACCTGAGAGGACCAGTAGCTCAAGCGCCATATCGAAGTTTGAAGAGTCCGAGCTGCCTTCTTGACAGATAGGCAATAGCATGTCGATTTCTGCTTGTGTAAACAGATCCGACTCGATGATCGCCTCACGGGCTTTCATCCAGTTTAAGTTACCGCGAACGGTGTTGATCTCACCGTTGTGGGCGATATAACGGAAAGGTTGCGCCAGACGCCATTTCGGGAAGGTGTTAGTAGAGAAGCGAGAGTGTACCAAGGCTAGCGCCGTCACCATGGTTGGGTTTTGCAGGTCGAGGAAGTATTGAGGCACTTGCTCTGTGGTCAACTGACCCTTATACACCAAGGTTTTGTAAGACATGGAGTTGATGTAGAAATCATCACCAATGTTCGACACGCTCTCAAGGCAGACGCGTACCGTGTAGTTACGCAGCACGTACAGCTTGCGCTCAAGCTCTTCTGGCGTCATACCTGGGCCGCCAGTGACAAACACGTGCTCGAACTGAGGCTCAGTGCTGAGAGGATCGGCGCCGATCATAGAGTTGTCGGTTGGCAGTACGCGGTAGCCAATGATTTCTAGGTCGAGACGCTTGGCGTTTCGCTCTAAGATGTCACGACATTGCTCGCGTTTGTATTCATCTTTCGGGAAGAGAACCACGCCAACGCCGTATTTTTCAAAAGAAGGCAGTTTGATACCGAGCTTTACTGCTTCTTCTAAAAGAAATTCATGGGGTTTTTGCAACAAGATACCCGCACCATCACCACTACAAGGGTCACAACCTTGACCACCGCGGTGTTCCATGCGAGCGAGCATATCGAGTGCTTGAGTCACAACTTCGTGTGATTTACGGTTTTTCAGGTGAGCAACAAAACCGATACCACAGGCGTCATGCTCCAGTTCTGGAGTATATAGACCCTGAGAACTTTGCTCTCTATCTACCATAGATACATCCTTCCAGTTCAATTAGACGCAATTACCCTAATCCGCAGGGGCGTCTTGTCCTTGATTTGTATGATTCGAAGTCAACCGAGGTGGGAGACTTAGATTCCGTTCCGTATCTCGCAGGAAAAATATTGCGAGAAAAACAATCCTTGGTGATATCCATGTTTTTATTGTCACTATGTAGTGATTTATATAGGTGGGAGGTGGATACCGCCGATGATTTTGCAATTTTGTCTGTAATAAAAATCACAAAAACTGTAAGTATCCTACAATTTTGTCAGCAGCAAATGCAATGAAAACTCGCCCTTGTCGCCCACTTTTTTCGCATGAACATGCACCATTGCGTTTAACTTTTGCGTAACATTTAGCGAAATGCCTGTATTTAATGAATGTTTATTGACTCTGATTAAAGTTGCGCCTGTTTGAAATCGGTAGATTCCTCCCCGAATTATTTTCATGATTGTAATTTTTTTACATAAATCTTAATGAGATTTATTTACGTTTGGGTGGGAAATGCAGCTACACGAATTAGTCAATACCATTGGTCAAGATCTCCAGCGTCGCTATAAAGAGAAAGTGCACAAGCTGACCTTGCACGGTGGGTTCAGTTGCCCGAATCGCGACGGGACGATTGGCCGTGGTGGCTGTACCTTTTGCAATGTCGCTTCGTTTGCTGATGAGCAAGCTCAAGTAAAAAGCATTCAAGCCCAACTCACTGACCGAGCGGGGGAGATTCGCCGCGCGAACAAGTATCTGGCTTATTTTCAGGCTTACACCAGTACCTACGCTGAGGTGCAAGTGCTCAAGTCGATGTATGAAGAGGCGCTCAAAGCGGCGGACATCGTCGGATTGTGCGTAGGGACGCGGCCAGATTGTGTGCCTGATGCGGTGCTTGAACTGCTCTCTGACTACGTTGAGCAAGGCTATGAAATCTGGCTAGAGCTTGGCTTACAAACCGCCAACAACGACACCCTTAAACGCATCAACCGTGGCCACGACTTTGAGTGTTATGCGCGCATCACTGAGCGCGCTAGAGCGCTCGGGATCAAAGTGTGTACTCACCTGATTGTGGGTTTGCCGCGCGAAACACGCGATGACAACCTGGAGACTTTGCACCAAGTGTTGGCGGTGGGTACCGATGGCATCAAACTGCACGGCTTGCACATTGTAGAAGGCAGTACCATGGCTAAAGCGTGGCGAGCTGGTAAACTGCAGGCGCCTGAGCTTGATGAATATGTTGCTATTGCCAGTGAAATGATCCGCATGACGCCACCGGAAGTGGTCTATCATCGCGTCTCTTCGGCGGCACGCAGACCTACCTTGTTGGCACCGCTTTGGTGTGAAAACCGCTGGCTGGCGATGACGGAAATTGGTCGTTCACTCAATGCGTTGGGTGCGCAAGGTTCGTTGATTGAGCGTCCATTCGTTTACACAGCGCCGCCACTTGCCACGCCCTAAGCCTTGTCGCTTCACACATCCCACATTTAAACGTTCCCGAGTCAGAGAAGCTTTAGCAGCCCAAGGGCAAAACAGGTAGTATGAAACCACTGTCCATCATGAGGCAGTGGTGATTCTAGGCTCGGAGCGTTTAATGAAACCGATAAAAAACCTCGCTCAGTATTATGTCGACCTCTTGGTCAAACTTGGCATTTTACGTTTCTCAATTTTGCTTGCTTTGGCGTTGGTGGCACTGGCCGTGGTGGTCCAGGTGGGGATCACGCTGGTGTTAAGTGGCCACGTGGATGATATTGACATCGTTCGCTCAGTCTTCTTTGGTCTACTGATCACACCTTGGGCGGTCTATTTTCTTTCTGTGGTGGTGGATCAGCTTGAAGAGTCTCGTCAACGCTTATCCAAGCTCGTCTCTAAACTCAAAGACATGCGTTCAAGAGACCAAGAGCTGAACTACAAACTTCAACAAAACATCGAAAAACTCAATCAAGAAATTGAAGAGCGGATCAAAGCCGAATCGGCGCGCGAAGAAGCGATGAAAGATCTTGAAAATGAGGTCTATCAACGTGAGCGTACTCAAGTCGAGTTGGCGGAGCGCACCGCGCTGCTGCGATCCTTCATCGATGCCTCGCCCGATCTTATCTATTATCGTAACGCCGATGGGGTCTTCTCTGGATGTAACCGAGCGATGGAAGAGTTGACTGGTAAGAAAGAGAGCCAGTTAGTCGGTTTAACCCCTTGGGATGTTTATAGCCGAGAAATAGCGGAACCGATTGTCGATACCGACCAAAAGGTGTTTGCCGACAATCGCGCGTTGACCTACGAGCAGTGGCTGGAATATCCAGATGGGCGAAAAAATTACTTTGAGCTGCGCAAAGTGCCGTTTTACAGTAAGGACGGTCGTCATTTAGGGCTGGTGGGTTTTGGCCGCGATATCACCGAGCGTAAACGTCATGAAGAGTCGCTGGAGAAAGCCAGTCGCGATAAAACCACGTTTATCTCCACCATCAGCCATGAACTGCGCACCCCGCTGAATGGGATTGTGGGATTGAGCCGCATGTTGCTTGATACGCAGCTCAGTGAAGAGCAGCGCAAGCACATGCAAACCATTAACGTCAGCGCGATTACGCTCGGGAATATCTTCAACGATATCATCGATATGGATAAGTTTGATCGTCGCAAATTGGAGCTCTATCCAGAGCCGATGAACTTTGAAGAGTTCGTGGCAGAGATGGAGAGTATCTCTGCGCTGATGGCCTCGCAAAAAGGCCTACGTTTTGATCTTGAGCGGCTTAGCGAGCTGCCTCACGGTATCGAAGTGGACGCGACTCGTCTGCGTCAGGTGCTGTGGAATTTGATCAGCAACGCGATGAAATTTACCAAAGAAGGTGGGGTGGTGATGAGCGTTAGTGCAGAAACAGACGACGCTCATGCCTACATTAGCTTTGAGGTGGAAGACAGTGGTATCGGTATTCCCGAGGCGGAGCTCGATAAGATCTTTGCCATGTATTATCAAGTCAAATCGGAAACGGACAACCTGCACGCAGTCGGGACGGGGATTGGTCTTGCGGTCTCTAAACAACTGATCAACATGATGGAAGGTGACATTACCGTCAGCAGTGAAGAGGGCTTTGGCAGTACCTTTACTGTGACGCTCAAAGCGCCGCTTGTCTCTTTGAATGAACCTGAGTCGGTGACGCAAGCCGCGTCACAAGAGCTTAATATCTTTATGGTGGAAGATATCGAGCTGAATGTCACCGTAGCGCGTTCACTGCTTGAGAGCCTCGGCCATGAAGTGACGATTGCGATGGATGGCGCTGAAGCGATGGAGATGTTTGATCCAGAGATCTATGATCTGGTGTTCCTCGATATCCAATTGCCCGATATGACCGGTTTTGATGTGGCGAGTTATTTCCGTCGCACATACTCTCACCTGCCGCCTTTGGTCGCGCTCACAGCTAACGTGATAAAGGATAAAAGCGAGTATCTCAACCAAGGGATGGACGATGCGATCAGTAAACCGCTGTCGGTGAAAGCGGTGTTAGATGTGATCGCCAAGTTCTCCGAGGTGCAATCGGGCAGTGAGCCAACAGAGAGCGAAACCGCGCCTGACAGCCACGAACATCTTGAAGCCTATCAGCAGCTGCTCGATATCGATATGTTGGAGTCTTATGTCGGCATCGTCGGGCCACAGCCCGTGCTTGACAGCATCACCATGTTTGAAGAGATGATGCCAGAGTATTTGCAAGTGCTCGATTCCAACATGACTGCCAAACATCAAGAGGGTATCGTCTCTGAAGCGCATAAGATCAAAGGGGCGGCCGGCTCGATAGGGTTAAAACGCATTCAAAGTGTGGCGCAAAAGGCGCAATCACCCCAATTACCCGCTTGGTGGGAAAACATTGATGATTGGGTTGAGGAAATGAAAAACGAATACCAGTATGATATTCAAGTTCTCAAAGACTGGTTAGCACAAAGGTAACGTGATGAAAAAGTTAGTCTCTCTTGTATTGGGCAGTGCTTTGCTGCTCGGATGTGCGGCACAAGATGTGGTGTGGAACAGCAGCGATCAACTCGATGTCGCTGAGGCAACCGTGGTGCTCGAAAGCAACCTCTGGTTAGATAAAATGCCCACAGTGGGTGATGACATCAAAGATACACTGCACGGGGCCTTGTACATCAAAAGCAATGCCGTGTTACCTGCGGAGCTTGATGTGGAAACCGTCACGCTCAAGCAGGGCGATCAGCTTTGGCAGTTGACGCCAGACCAATTTGATTTGCGTACTCAAGATGAGCATCACTGGGAAGTGGCCTTCAGTCAGCCGTTCGATGTGGGCAGCGAAGAGCCGATTGATGTAGCCGTCGCTCTTACTTACCATGGCATGGTGAAGTGGCTGGTGCAAAACCAAGTGACGGTTGATAAGGTCTACTAAACGCTATTAGGTTAGAAGAATCTAGATGAAAAAATGGTTGGCCCACAAGCCAACCATTTTTTATTGTCAGTCACGTGTGGGCTTAGCTTGACGCTTTCAAACCCGCGTTGATATCAAGAATGTCTTGCTCACTCAAGGTACCAACAGCTTGCCGCAATTGAAGCACGCTTAGGATGTAATCGTAACGTGCATTGGAGAGGTTTTTGTTGGCATCGTACAGACGACGTGTTGAATCAAGTACGTCAACGATGGTACGTGTCCCGACATCAAAGCCCGCTTCTGTTGCTTCCAGCGCGGATTTTGCAGAGACGACGGTTTGTTCATAAGCACGCAGGGCACCAATCGATGCGCTTATGTTGTTGTTGAACGCACGAACATCTTTCACCACGCTGCGGTAGGTCGCTTCAAGTTGTTGGCTGGCAGCAACGTAGTTGAATTCCGCTTGCTTGGTGAGCGAGGTCGTCGCACCACCGGTGTACAGTGGCACGCTAAGGTTAAGACCGATATTAAAGTCGTTAGTGGTACCGTTTGTAGAGTCGCTGTAATACTTGTCTAAATCCGTGTAGCTGTAACCACCGTCGAGGGTTAATGACGGTAGGTGACCAGAGCTTTGCAAAGAGATGTTGTCTTTTGCCACATCTTGCGCGATACGCGCTGAGAGCAAGCTGAGGTTCTTCTGCTGCGCTTCTTCCACTAGGGCATCAATGGCCGCTTGAGTTTTCGTTGCCGAGAAACGGTCCGTATCGAGCACATACAGTTCAGAGTGCGATTGACCCGTGATCTCACGTAGCCCTTCATAGCTGTTGGTCAATGTGTTTTGCGCCAGCACTTCATCGGCAAGCACTGAGTCGTATTGTGCTTGGGCATCATGCACATCGGTAATCGCTGACAGGCCCACTTCAAAACGCTGCTTAGTCTGCTCAAGCTGACGACCGACCGCGGCTTTTTCCGCTTGGACAAATTCGAGGTTGTCTTGTGCGCGCAACACATCAAAATAGGCAGTGGCAACACGTAGGATCAACGCTTGTTGGATCGCCGCATAAGAGGCGTCTTGTTGACGGGCGCTTTTCTCCGCGGTGTCCAACGTAATCCAACTGGTGCGGTTATAAAGTTGCTGTGAGAAACCAATACCTGCCGTCAACGAATTCACATCATTATCGGTCGTAGAACCGCTATCTAACTCTTTTTCACCACGGGTCAGATTATAACCTGCCGTTAAGTTGATTTGAGGCAGTAGCGTGGCGCGACTGGAAGTCACCGCTTCAAACGCTGCGTCACGCTGAGCCGCTGCACTCAAAAGGGTGGGATCATTCTCTTTTGCCTGATCGTAGATTTCTGCCAGCGTGTCAGCTGATACTTGAGTGCTTAAGCCGCCTAACGCTGCGCTAATAAAAAGGGGAAGCAGTTTCTTCATTGGTCCTATTCCTGCCTATATATGAAAAAGTTGACTCATGGAGTTTAACCCAATTTGTTGTCATTTTGCTCGAATCTTTTCAGAGTTTTACATGTAACTGTCCAACTGTGCAATATAAAAAATTAATCAATTTAAATAAATCTATAAATTTTGCACAAAAAGTTGAGCTATGCCCTTGGAAGTTCAGCAATTGACTGAGTAAACTATAAGATTCACTCAGAGAGGTGCCAAATGCAACAATCGAGCCCGCAGAAAACGCATTTTACCCGACGCGATATTGAAATCATCTCGAAGAAGACGCTATTCGACGGTTTCTTTAAAATGGTCAAATATTGTTTTAGACATAAGCTGTTTGAGGGGGGCTGGAGTGAACCCATTGAGCGTGAGATGTTTGAACGCGGCCATGCCGCGGCGATGCTCCCTTACGATCCAGAGCGGGATCAAGTGGTGATCATCGAGCAGATTCGTGTTGGCGCTCTAGAGCATGACTCCCCTTGGCAGTTAGAAATTGTCGCCGGCATGATTGAGCCTGGCGAGCACGCCGAGTCGGTAGTGCGCCGAGAAGCGGTGGAAGAGGCAGGGATTGAAGTTGGGCGCCTTGAGAAAGTAACCTCTTATTATCCATCGTCTGGTGGCTGCTCTGAAAAGCTGGATGTTTTTGTTGGAGAGGTGGATGCCTCTAAAGCGCATGGCGTTCATGGTTTAGACTATGAAGGAGAGGACATTCGAGTGCACGTGATGACTCGTGAACACGCGTACCAAGCGGTGTTGGATGGTTCGATTGAAAATGGTGCCTCGATCATCGCGCTGCAATGGTTGCAATTGAACCAACAACGAGTCCGAGCCAACTGGGCCACTAAGGCATAACTCACTTGAGAGAATGATGACACAAGTAGCAATGAAGAAACCGTATCATGTTGATTTAGCGGATCTGATGCGGACTTATGAGACCAATTACGCCAAGTTGAATGCCTTGCTGCCTGCGCAGCCGAGCATCGACGACGTTCGCTGCTATGAAGCGGCGAGCATGACGTATCAAATTCAAGTGTGCGAAGTCACAAAGTACACAACTTTGGTCGATATTTGTCAAAGTGATGACGTTCCAGTATTTCCATTGCCAAAAATGTCTGTCAGGCTCTACCACGATGCTCGCGTGGCGGAAGTGTGTGGTTGCGAGCATCTAAAACGGGTGAACCCTCGTTACGACTATCCGAACGATAAGATGGTTCAACAAGATGAAAAAGTGCAACTCAACCGCTTTTTAGGCGATTGGCTGTCGTTTTGTTTGAAGCAGGGCATTAGTAAAGCTCCGTTAAATATCTAGGTTTATATTTTGAAAGTAGTGTCTAATACAGCGCAGAATGGCAGTATCAAATTAGTTCAGATTACCGATACGCATCTTTTTGAACCCGAAGATGGCAGCTTACTGAGCGTCAATACGCGCGACAGCTTCCACGCAGTGGTCAACGCCATTGTCGAACGTCACGTCGAGTTTGATGCCATTCTGGCGACTGGCGATATCTCTCAGGATCACACCGAAAAGTCCTATCAACGCTTCGTCAATGGTATTGCTCCGCTTGAGAAAACGTGCTTTTGGCTACCGGGTAATCACGATTTTAAGCCCAGTATGACTTCGGTATTGCCAACCTCACAAATTCAGCCTGCTGAGCACGTGCTGCTCGGTGAGCATTGGCAACTTATCTTACTTGACTCGCAAGTGGTTGGCGTTCCTCATGGTCGTTTAAGCGACAGTCAGTTAGACCTGCTCGATAGCAAGCTGGCGCAATACCCAGACAAACACGCTTTGGTTTTGTTGCATCACCACCCAATTTTGGTTGGTAGTGCATGGCTTGATCAGCACTGCTTAAAAGACGCAGATAACTTTTGGCAGGTTGTGAGTAAACACAACAACACCAAAGCGGTGCTGTGTGGTCATGTCCATCAAGACATGAAGGTGAATCATCAGGGTGTACAAGTGATGGCGACGCCGTCTACTTGCGTGCAATTTAAACCCAACTCGAACGACTTTGCGCTTGATGCGCGCTCACCAGGCTGGCGAGAACTGATTCTTAATGCCGATGGCTCGCTTGAGACTCGTGTTCAGCGATTGCCAGAAGGGCAATTTCAACCGGACTTTAGCTCAGCAGGATACTGATCATGAAACCTTCAATGCTCTTGTACATTCACGGCTTTAACAGCTCACCTCAGTCGCTAAAAGCCAATGTGATGCGAGACTATTGCCAGTTTCACCGCCCAGATATTCGAGTAGAGATCCCCCGTCTGCCCAGCTTTCCTGAGCAAGCGGCCGCGCATTTACTGGCGATTGTCGAACAGCATCGACATGACTATCAGATAGCCCTGGTGGGCAGCTCGCTCGGTGGCTATTTATCGATGTGGCTCAATCAAAAATTTGGCTTTAAAGCGGTAGTGATTAACCCTGCTATCAAGCCCTATGAACTATTGGCGGATTTCTTAGGCCCTCAGAAAAACCCCTACACTCAAGAAGAGTATTGTTTACAAGCGTGCCATATCGAGGAGCTTAAAGCGCTCGACACTGAGGTGATTGCAAATCCGAGTGATTTTTGGCTGCTGCAACAAACCGGCGATGAAGTGTTGGACTACCGTCAAGCCGTGAGCAAATTAGCTGGCGCGAAACAGACCGTTATCGAAGGCGGCGATCACAGTTTTGTCGGCTTTGAATACTACCCGGCGGCGATTGTGGAGTTCCTAGCGCTCTAGCCCTCATTGAGGGAAGAGTCATAAATTTGCTTGTTACTTCGCTGTCTCACTTGACATAGTTGATACTCTTCCAGACTATGTTCCACCTATACTTGTGCGGTTTTGGCAAAAGTGTTGATTTGTCACACGAGCCACTTTTTCAATTCGAAGCCTGATTTCATCAGCGCACAGTCATGTTTTCATTCTTTATAACGAACTCCGTATTATGACTGAACAATATAATGCGAAAGACCTCTCGGTTCTTGAAGGTCTCGACCCAGTACGACATCGTCCTGGCATGTATACCGAAACAGAGCGACCCAACCACTTAGCGCAAGAAGTGATTGATAACTCAGTGGATGAGGCTCTCGCTGGACATGCTAAGAAGATCAAAGTCATTCTGCACGCCGATCAATCATTAGAGGTGATTGATGATGGCCGCGGCATGCCGGTGGATATTCACCCAGAGAAAGGAATTTCTGGCGTAGAACTCATCATGACCAAGCTTCACGCGGGTGGTAAGTTCTCCAACGACAACTACAAATTCTCTGGCGGTCTCCACGGGGTGGGGATCTCTGTGGTAAACGCGTTGTCAAAACGCGTGGAAGTGATCGTTAGGCGTCAAGGGCAAGTGCACGAAATTGCCTTTGAACATGGCGCCGCCGTCACCGAACTCACGGTGACGGGCACCTGTGGTAACCGTAATACGGGTACCGCCGTTCACTTCTGGCCAGATGCCAAATACTTCGACAGCGCTAAGTTCTCTGCCCTTCGCTTGGTCAACAACCTGCGCGCAAAAGCGGTACTTTGCCCAGGACTTGAGATCACTTTCGTCGATCAAGTTAACAACGAAGAGCATAAATGGTTCTACGAAGATGGCCTAAAAGATTATCTCGCAGAAGGGGTAAAAGACTATCCGGTCTTGCCTGAGGAACCGTACATTGGTGAATTCGTCGCTGAGACGGAAATGGCCAATTGGGCCGTGATTTGGCAGCCAGAAGGCGGCGAGATGATCACGGAAAGTTACGTCAACTTGGTGCCGACCAAACAAGGCGGTACGCACGTCAATGGTTTACGCCAAGGCTTGTTGGATGCGATGCGTGAATTCTGTGAGTTCCGCAACTTGCTGCCACGCGGCGTCAAACTGACGGGCGATGATATTTTTGATCGCTGTTCTTACGTGCTCTCGGTCAAGATGCAAGATCCGCAATTTGCAGGCCAAACTAAAGAGCGTCTCTCTTCGCGCCAAACCGCAGCGTTTGTGTCTGGGGTGGTCAAAGATGCCTTCAGTTTGTGGCTGAATGAAAAGCCGCAATTGGCAGAGCAATTGGCTGAAGTCTGTATTGCCAATGCTCATCGCCGCATGCGAGCGAGCAAGAAGGTCGTGCGTAAAAAAGTGGCCTCTGGCCCAGCCTTACCAGGTAAACTGACCGATTGCTCGGTGCAAGATCTCAACCGAACCGAAATTTTCTTTGTCGAGGGTGACTCCGCGGGCGGCTCTGCCAAACAGGCGCGTGATAGAGAGTTCCAAGCGGTGATGCCACTGCGGGGTAAAATTCTCAATACGTGGGAAGTCTCGGCTGACCAAGTGCTCGCTTCGCAAGAGGTGCACGATATTTCCGTGGCACTAGGCATTGACCCAGACAACGACAACCTTGAAGGACTGCGTTATGGCAAGATCTGTATTCTTGCCGATGCGGATTCCGATGGTCTGCATATCGCCACGCTGCTGTGTGCGCTGTTTACTCGCCACTTCCGTGCGCTGGTGGAAGCGGGACACATCTATGTTGCTATGCCTCCTTTGTATCGTATCGATTGCGGAAAAGAAGTGTTTTACGCACTGGATGACGATGAAAAAGAAGGCATCTTGGAGCGTTTATCGAAGAAAAAAGCCAAGATCAACGTACAGCGATTCAAAGGTCTGGGTGAGATGAACCCACTGCAATTGCGTGAGACCACTATGGATCCGAACACCCGTCGTCTGGTGCAGCTAACCATTGATGACAACGAAGCGACATTAGAGATGATGGATATGTTGTTGGGTAAAAAGCGTGCGGATGACCGCCGATCATGGTTACAGAGCAACGGCGATTTGGCAGAGGTATAGCGAATGTCGACAGAAATTACCTATGATGGTGTCGAACAGTTGCCAATGCGCAAGTTCACGGAAGACGCCTATTTAAACTACTCAATGTACGTCATTATGGACCGTGCGTTACCTTATATCGGTGACGGATTAAAACCGGTTCAACGACGCATTATCTACGCCATGTCAGAGCTTGGTCTCTCGGCGTCGGCGAAATATAAGAAATCCGCTCGTACGGTCGGTGACGTGCTGGGTAAGTATCACCCGCATGGCGACTCAGCCTGTTACGAAGCGATGGTGTTGATGGCTCAGCCCTTCTCTTACCGTTACCCATTGGTGGACGGTCAAGGGAACTGGGGCGCGCCGGACGACCCGAAATCCTTCGCTGCGATGCGTTATACCGAAGCGAAATTATCAAAGTTTGCGGAAGTATTGCTGGGTGAGTTAGGTCAAGGCACCGTTGAATGGCAGCCTAACTTTGATGGCACGATGAATGAGCCCCAAATGCTGCCAGCACGTTTACCGCATATCTTGCTTAACGGCGTCACCGGTATTGCAGTAGGTATGGCCACGGATATTCCGCCGCACAATGTGCGCGAAGTGGCTGAGGCAACCATTCACCTGATTGACCACCCGAAAGCGGACCTCAATGATGTGATGGGCTTTGTGCAAGGCCCCGATTACCCAACCGAAGCTGAAATCATCTCGCCCAAAGCGGACCTAGAGAAGATTTATCGCACCGGTCGCGGCAGTGTTAAAATGCGCGCGGTTTGGCACAAAGAGGGCAGTGATATTGTGATCACCGCGCTGCCACACCAAGTCTCTGGCGCGAAACTGCTTGAGCAAATCGCCGCCCAGATGCGAGCGAAAAAACTGCCGATGGTGGATGACTTGCGTGATGAGTCGGATCACGAGAACCCAACGCGTATCGTGGTGGTGCCACGCTCCAATCGCGTTGACTGCGACCAATTGATGAATCACTTGTTTGCCTCAACAGATCTCGAGAAAAACTATCGTGTGAACTTAAACATGATCGGTTTGGATAATCGCCCTCAAGTGAAAGGGTTGGTGCAGATTCTCTCTGAGTGGATTGAGTTTCGTCGTTCGACGGTGCGTCGCCGCCTGCAATATCGCCTGGATAAAGTCATGGCGCGTTTGCACATTTTGGAAGGCTTGCTGGTTGCTTATCTCAACTTGGATGAAGTGATTGAAATCATCCGCACGGAAGATGAGCCAAAAGCCGTGTTAATGGCACGTTTTGGCATCACCGACATTCAAGCTGACGCGATTTTGGACACCAAACTTCGTCATCTCGCCAAACTGGAAGAGATGAAGATCCGTGGTGAACAAGATGAGCTACAAAAAGAGCGAGAAAAACTGGAGCAGCTGCTGGGTTCTGAACGTCGTCTCAACACCTTGTTGAAGAAAGAGATCAAAGCCGATGCTGAGAAGTACGGTGACGACCGCCGTTCACCTATGGTCGAGCGTGAAGAAGCCAAAGCGCTGACAGAGCGTGATTTAGTACCAAGTGAACCGATCACGGTCGTATTGTCAGAGAAAGGTTGGATTCGCCACGCGAAGGGCCATGATGTGAACGTGGAAAGCTTGAACTATAAGTCTGGCGATAACTATCTCGCTCATGCCTGTGGTAAGAGCAATCAGCCGGCGGTTTTCCTTGGCAGTGATGGTCGCAGTTACTCGCTTGAATCGCACTCGTTACCTTCGGCGCGTAGCCAAGGTGAGCCGATCACCGGTCGTTTGAACATCAGTGCAGGTTCGACCGTTCGTCAGGTTGTGATGGGCGAAGAAGATCAGCTGTGGTTGGTGGGCTCTGATGCCGGTTACGGATTTGTTTGTAAAGGCAGTGATTTATTGTCGAAAAACCGCAGTGGTAAGGCGCTGGTCACCTTGCCTGCCAACTCGGAAGTCATGCCACCTCATGCCGTGGGCGATTTAGACAATGATGAGATCTTGGCCATCACCAACCAAGGTCGCATGCTCTTGTTCCCAATTAAAGACTTGCCTCAGCTTGGTAAAGGTAAAGGCAACAAGATCATCAATATCCCTGCCGCCAAAGCCAAAGAGCGTGAAGAGATTGTCTCTCACCTGATTGCAGTGCCGAAAGCGGCAACCGTGACGCTGTACGCCGGTAAGCGCAAGTTGGGCTTGAAGCCTAACGATCTCGACAACTACCGCGGTGAGCGTGGTCGTCGTGGTGGTTTGCTGCCACGTGGCTTGCAGCGTGTGACAGCCATTGAGATTGATGTAGGCAACGTCAGTTCGGACAGCGAGACGTCGGAGTCTTAACGCTAAGATCATCGTGATAGAAAAGCAAAACGCCCACCTTAATCAATAAGGTGGGCGTTTTATTTGGTTTATGTGTGTTCTAAAAGTCGCGTTAATTGAGGCGAGTATCTTCAGCAATGGTCACAGACAATGTCTTCTCTTCCCCTTTACGCAGAATAAGAACATCCACAACCGTACCGGGACGAAGTTCTGTCACTATGTCTAACACACTTTGACGACCATTGATCTTATTGCCGTCGATTTTCAAGATGATGTCTTGCGATTCAAACCCAGCTTGCGCGGCAGGTCCATTCGGGTCGACCCCCAACACCACGATGCCACCGAGATGCTCATTGCCGAGTAAACGCGACGTCACAGAGTTGATGTCTTGACCATCGATACCGATATAGCCACGAATTACGCGTCCATCGGCGATGATTTTTTGCATGATTTTATTTGCTAACGAGTAGGGAATCGCAAAAGAGATACCGTAGGTTTCGAGCTCGGTTGCTTGTTGGAAAGAGGCCGTATTGATGCCGACCAATTCACCACGAGTATTGACCAAAGCGCCCCCCGAGTTCCCCTCGTTGATTGCCGCGTCGGTTTGAATAAAGGCTTGGTGACCATCGGCACTGATGGAGGAGCGACCGGTTGCGGAGATAATTCCAAATGTGGTGGTTTGCCCTAGGTTATACGGGTTACCGATGGCAAGCACTACATCACCAACTTTTGGGGTGTACTCTGGATTGAGTGGAATGACCGGCAGGTTACTGCCTTCGATCTGCAATATCGCGATGTCTGTACGGCGATCTTTCCCGACTAATTGCGCCGCGGCAACGCGACCATCTTGTACTGCGACGATGATTTGATCCGCCTGAGCGACAACATGATAATTGGTGATGATATAGCCTTTTTCACTGACGATAACCCCAGAACCTAGCCCCTGTGTCGAGAGCTTAGTGCGATCGGATTCGGTGTATTTTCGACTGTAAATGTTGACCACGGCTGGCGCTGCATTTCTAACCGCTTGGTTAAACGAAATTTGTTCACGGGAGAAGAGAGGAAGGTCAGTCGGCACATGTTTCGGTAAAATATTGGAGCGCAACGACGGAATCGCCAATAACAAGAGCAATGCTGTGATTAACCCCAATCCGACTGAGCGCAATAAAAATCGCAGCATGCTTTCCTCATTTGTTATTCATTTTCAACAGGTAAGTTGGCCAAGAATAGCACTAACCCCGTCAGACGTGAAGTTAGTGAGCGGCGCAGTGCGAGCATCAACAAAAAGGCAGCCGTGAGAAGGCTGCCTTAACCAAAGAAAATCTCGAACGGGTTAGCGAATCACAAGGTACAGGGTACGCTCACCACGTTGGATATTGAGAGCCAATACGCCCGGTTGTTTTTCCAGTGCGCTGCGGAACTCAGCCAAGTTTTTCACTCGTTTGCGATTGACGCCGATGATGATGTCGTCCGCTTGAAGCTGATACGCTTCCGCTTTCGAGCCTTTTTCAACCGATGTCACTTTCACCCCTTGAACAGTGTCGCTCGCATTGGTGTTGGTCAGTTGAGCGCCCGATAGCCCTTCGTGCAGCTTATCGGCGGTGGTTTTCACATCGGTTTGTTCGCCTAGGGTGACATCGAAGGATTTTGACTTACCGTCACGCACGATACCCAAGGTGATCTGTTTGCCCGCGCCTAAGGTGGCGACTTTCGCTCTCAGTTCACTGAACGAGTTGATCTCTTTGCCATTGACCGACACGATCACGTCACCGGCTTGCAGCCCCGCGTCATCGGCGGCACTGTCTGGCACCACTTGTGAGACAAAGGCGCCTTTACTTGACTCATAGCCCAGTGCTTCTGCCAGCTCTGAGGTGATTTCACCGCCTTGTACACCCAGCATGCCGCGTTTCACTTCACCGAACTCAAGAATTTGATCGGTCAAGTTGGTCATCATATTCGATGGAATCGCAAAGCCAATACCGACGTTGCCGCCGTTAGGACCCAAAATAGCAGTGTTGATACCAATCAACTCCCCCTTGAGGTTGACCAAAGCCCCCCCAGAGTTGCCACTGTTGATCGCCGCATCGGTCTGAATAAAGTTCTCGAAGTTTTCGATATTGAGACCACTGCGTCCCAAGGCCGAGACGATACCTGAGGTCACGGTTTGGCCGAGGCCAAACGGGTTACCTATCGCGACGGTAAAGTCGCCGACGCGGAGCTGATCAGAATCCGCGATGGTGACTTGAGTGAGGTTCTTGGCTTTTTCTAGCTTGAGCAGGGCCACATCTGACATCTGGTCGCCCCCGACCAGCTCGGCATCATACTCACGACCATCATGCAGTTTGACGCGAATTTTTTCCGCACCGTTGATGACGTGGTAGTTGGTCACGACATGCCCTTTTTTAGCGTCAATAATGACGCCTGAGCCTAAGCCACGAAATGGACGCTCTTGCAGTTGCTCGGTAGGGAAGTCTGGACCAAAAAAGAAGCGGAACTGATCGGGGATCTGTTGACGTGATACCTGGGTACCTTCAACAGAAATGCTCACCACAGCTGGCGTCACTTTCTCAAGCATCGGGGCAAGAGAAGGAAGCTGCTCTCCATTGACGGAGAGTGGTAGGGCTGCGCTCGCCGGCATGGGGGCGATGATGGAACTTAAGCTTAAGGATAGAACGGTTAAGGCAAGCAAAGGTTTTTTCATCGGATACTCCTATTAAGTGAAGGCTCTCGTCTGATATTTGTACGTCAAAATCAAAACTCAATGGCCACTCATGGGAGTTATGACTCAAAAACCTTTGTAAAGTTCATGAAATTCAATCAAGAAGCTTTAGCAGATAGCACTTCTTTTTCATCGACGACGGGTTTCTTTTGTTCTTTAAGAAGACCCGTCGCACCTTGAGCGTAATCTTTAGGTGCTTCATCCATTGGTGTATCCACACTGTGTGTTTGCTCGGAAGTTACCTCAGATTCTGTACTGGCTTGCTCTGTGATTTTTTTAACAAAAGGATTGTCTTGTTCAGGAATATTCGGCAAAAGCTCGCCAGAAGTTTTGGCCATGTGCTGGTAAAGCTTGGTGTACTCTTTGCCGAGGGCATCAAGCATTTCAGCCGTTTGGGCAAAGTGATCGGTAAGGTCTTGCTTTTGTTGCTCGAGTTGAAACTTAGTGTTGTCTAGGTCTTTTTGGATGTTCTTCTGTTTTTTGTAACCTGGAGTGCTGATACGGGAAAAAAGCACGCCTAAAACGGCACCAACAAGCAAACCTACGAGGGCGTAAATCCAAGGCATAATGGCTCCTTATGATTGTTATTTAACATGTTTTTTACGGATTGATTACACATGCTGTTTTGACATGGTACTATGACTTCCTGAGCCGATAAAGAAAAATGCGTGTGCTCTCGTTAGCAGTTTCAACGACTCCCTAATAGGCCGTGAAGTCATGACACCACTAGAGATTTACCAAAACGATATCCAAAAAAACGGTTTTCAGTCTGACCCTGCTCAGTTGCAAGCGGTGACAGCACTGGATCGTCTCTATCACCAATTTATTGATTATCAAGCGCAGCCCCAGCCTCAAGTCACCGGCTGGAAAGCATGGTTTGGCAAGCGTGCTGCCACACCTGTGACAGCGCCGAAAGGTCTCTATTTTTGGGGGGGCGTCGGACGAGGAAAAACCTATCTGATGGACACGTTTTTTGATGCGCTGCCCTCTGAGAAAAAAATGCGTGTGCACTTTCACCGTTTTATGTATCGAGTTCACGATGAGTTGAATCGACTAGGAGAAAGGAACGATCCGCTAGAGGAGGTCGCCGACATCTTCAAGGCAGAAGCGGAGATCATCTGTTTTGATGAGTTTTTCGTGTCGGATATCACTGACGCGATGATCTTGGGTACCTTGTTTCAAGCGCTGTTCAAACGCGGCGTCATTTTAGTGGCCACGTCCAATATTCCTCCCGATGATCTTTATCGAAATGGTTTGCAACGTGCGCGCTTTATGCCTGCTATTGATCTAATCAAAACGCACTGTGACATATTGAATGTCGACAGCGGCATTGATTATCGCTTGCGCACCCTTGAGCAAGCGGAAATTTACCATTTCCCTCTGGATGATAAGGCCAGTCAAAACCTGGTTCACTACTTTCATCAACTGGTGGGCGATGGGAAGGTCGGTGAAGTGCGCATTGAAATCAACCACCGTCAGATAGAAGTCGTCCAAAGCGCTGAAGGTGTCCTGCACGCGACGTTTGCGCAGCTATGTCAAAGTGCACGCAGTCAAAATGATTACATTGAGCTCTCTAAACTCTACCACACAGTGTTGCTGGCTGACGTGAAACAGATGGGCCACACCATAGACGATGCGGCGCGTCGTTTTATCGCGTTGGTGGATGAGTTTTATGAGCGTCATGTCACTTTGATCATCTCGGCAGAAGTGCCACTCGATGCGCTATACACCGGCGGGCAATTGGCGTTCGAATTTAAGCGCTGCCAGTCTCGTTTGATCGAAATGCAAAGTCATGAGTACCTTACGCGCGAGCATTTAGCGTGACACGCTTGCGAGGGAAGGGAGAGGCGAAAAAAAAATGCAATTTTCACTGAAAAAAAGGTGATTTTTTCTACTGACTTCTCTATAATCCTGCGACCCACCGTTACTGCAGACCTTGATTATCGAAGGTATTTCGAGATAACGGGTCGAGAGAACCAACCACTCGAAGGGGTGTTGACTGGACTCTTAGTCAGTGGGAGCGAAAGCTCCTTTAAGTGTAAATTTAATAAATTAACGGGTTATTGTTAGCATGAAAACTTTCGTTGCTAAACCAGAAACTGTAAAACGCGACTGGTACGTTGTAGACGCTGAAGGTAAAACTCTTGGCCGTCTAGCAAGTGAAATTGCATCTCGCCTACGTGGCAAACACAAAGCTGAATACACTCCTCACGTTGACACTGGTGATTACATCATCGTTATCAACGCTGAGAAAGTTGCTGTAACAGGCAACAAGGCTAAAAACAAAGTTTACTACCGTCACTCTGAGTTCCCAGGTGGCCTAAAATCAATCACTTTTGAAAAGTTGATCGATCGTAAGCCTGAAATGGCGCTTGAGCTAGCGGTTAAAGGTATGCTTCCACGTGGTCCTCTAGGCCGTGCTATGTACCGTAAGCTTAAAGTTTACGCTGGCGCTGAGCACAACCATGTTGCTCAACAACCACAAGTACTAGACATCTAATCGGGGATTTCGAAAATGGCAGAGAATCAATACTACGGCACTGGCCGTCGCAAAAGCTCAGCTGCACGTGTTTTCATCAAACCAGGCAGCGGCAACATCGTAATCAACAAGCGTAGCCTTGATGAGTACTTCGGTCGTCCAACTTCTCGCATGGTTGTTAAACAGCCTCTAGAGCTAGTTGAATTGACTGAGAAACTAGACCTATACGTGACTGTTAAAGGTGGCGGTATTTCCGGTCAAGCAGGTGCTATCCGTCACGGTATCACTCGCGCTCTAATGGAATACGATGAGTCTCTACGTCCTACTCTACGTGCAGCAGGTTACGTCACTCGTGACGCTCGTTGCGTTGAACGTAAGAAAGTTGGTCTACGTAAAGCACGTCGTCGTCCACAGTTCTCTAAGCGTTAATCTTTCTTGCAAAGATTGGCGTCCAGTTTTTACTGGATTGTGGTCTCAAAAGCCTGGCTTCATGCCAGGCTTTTTGTTTTTTAGTCTCCCCCATTCTGGCTTTCCTACTACGCTTCTCAACTCTGCTTCAGCCGCTGTTCATCTTTTGTGACGTCATAGGCGAATTACTTGATGAATGTTACAAAAAGGTAGCTTTATCTTGTCAAAAAGTAGGGTTTTATTTATCATTTGCCATCAAATAAATACAACTAAATTCGTATTTTGTTAGCCATGCTCTTTAAGGGATTTTAATAGGGTCACGAGGCCCAGACCATAGGGAGCAAATGGGAGAATGTTTGGATGAGCAATGCGCCTTTAAATAACGGCCGCAGACGTTTCTTGACTGCGACAACTGCGGTTGTCGGTGGTTTAGGAGCTGCTGCTGTCGCCGTTCCTTTTATAAAATCTTGGAACCCAAGTGAAAAAGCAAAAGCTGCGGGTGCCCCTGTTGAAGTGGAAATCGGAAAGCTCGAAGAAGGGCAGATGGTTCGTGTTGAGTGGCGTGGTAAGCCTGTCTGGGTTGTCCGTCGTGCACAAGCCGTCGTCGATGGATTGAAAAACCTCGAAGGCCAACTTCGAGACCCGCAGTCAGGCGAAGAACAACAGCCTGAATATGCACAAAATGCCTACCGTTCTATCAAACCAGAGTACTTCGTTGCTGTGGGGATTTGTACACACCTAGGTTGCTCGCCGACTTATCTACCCGACACTTTTAGTGAGCAAGTGCAAGGCGTGAAATCCGGTTTCTTCTGTCCATGTCACGGTTCAAAATTTGATATGGCTGGTCGAGTATTCCAAGGCGTTCCGGCACCACTAAACCTAGTGGTCCCTAAACATATGTACCTGAGTGATACCAAAATCATTATCGGTGTTGATGAAACTGGGGAGGCATAATGCAAGCTCTACTTGATTGGGTAGAAAAACGCATACCCGCAATGAATGCGTACAAAAAGCACCTGTCTGAGTATCCAATGCCGAAGAACTTTAACTTTTGGTATCTGTTTGGCTCTCTAGCAATGTTGGTGTTAGTGAACCAGATCCTGACGGGGATTTGGTTAACCATGAACTACGTGCCATCAGGCGATGGGGCGTTTGCATCGATTGAATACATCATGCGTGACGTGGAGTACGGTTGGTTACTTCGCTACATGCACTCCACAGGCGCGTCTGCGTTCTTTGTTGTTGTCTACCTGCACATGTTCCGTGGTTTGATCTACGGCTCATATCAGAAGCCTCGTGAGCTGCTTTGGATCTTCGGTATGTTGATCTTCTTGGTCTTGATGGCCGAAGCATTCATGGGTTACCTGCTGCCTTGGGGCCAAATGTCCTACTGGGGTGCTCAGGTTATCATCTCACTCTTTGGCGCGATTCCGGTCATTGGTGATGATCTCACCCTTTGGATTCGTGGTGACTACGTTATCTCGGGCGCCACATTGAACCGTTTCTTTGCCTTGCACGTCATCGCTCTGCCAATCGTGTTGCTGCTGCTGATTGTGCTGCACGTTCTTGCGCTGCACGAGGTGGGTTCAAACAACCCAGATGGTATCGAAACTAAGCTGCCAAAAGGCTCAATGGGTGATGATTACCAACCTCAATTTAAGTTCCATGAGTACTACACTAAGAAATACGACATCATCGACTCTATCCCGTTCCACCCTTACGGCACGGTGAAAGATCTGATTGGTGTGGCTGGTTTCTTGTTCCTGTTCTGTTATGTGTTGTTCTTCAACCCAGAAATGGGCGGTTACTTCCTTGAGCCGCCAAACTTTGAAGCGGCAAACCCGCTGAAAACGCCAGAGCACATTGCCCCTGTTTGGTACTTTACGCCATTCTATGCCATCTTACGTGCGGTGCCAGATAAGCTTATTGGTGTTCTTGCTATGGGCGCATCGATTGCTGTGCTGTTCATTTTGCCTTGGCTTGACCGTTGTAAAGTTCGCTCTTACCGCTACCGCAGTAAGTTCCATTTATTCAATATCATCCAGTTCACCATCAGCTTTATCGCCTTGGGTATTTTGGGTGCGCTTCCAGCGACTCCGACGTACACACTCCTTGCGCAGATCTTTAGCTTGGGTTACTTCATGTTCTTCGTCTTGCTGTTCTTCTACAGCAAAAATGAAGCGACGAAACCATTACCAGAAAGGGTGACATTCAAATGAAAAAATGGATTGTAGTTTTATTTGCAATGCTGCCATCGTTGGCAATGGCAGCGGGTGTGAGCGTTCCACTCGATAAAGCGAACAACGACATCTCAGATCAAGCGTCGTTGCAAAACGGTGCCAAGCTCTTTATGAACTACTGTTTTGGCTGTCACTCCGCGCAGTATCAGCGTTATGAGCGTGTTGGACGTGACATTGGCATTCCAGTGGATCTGCTCAAAGAGAACTTGATTTTTGACCCAGAAGCCAAGGTTGGCGACTTGATGGAAAATGCCATTCCTGAAGAGTCGGCCGCTAAATGGTTTGGTGCGCCACCACCTGATTTGACGCTTGTCGCTCGAGTGCGTGGTACGGATTGGTTGTACACTTACCTACGTTCGTTTTATGAAGATCCTGCGCGCCCATTTGGGGTCAACAACGTTGTGTTCCCAAGTGTCGGTATGCCGCATGTATTGGAAGAGCTGCAAGGCATTCCTAAACCTGTTTACGGCACCAAAGTCGTGAATGGTGAAGAGGTGCAAGTGGTCGTCGGTATTGAATCGGATGGGACGGGCGAGCTTAACCAAGAAGAGTACGACAACGCGGTACGCGATTTGGTGAACTTCCTTGAGTACTCCGGTGACCCAGTGAAACTTGAGCGCCATGCGCTAGGTTGGTGGGTAATGGGCTTCCTAGTGATCTTTAGTATCGTGGTTGTGCTGCTCAAGAAAGAGTATTGGCGTGATGTGCATTAATTGTGCTATCATACTGCGCTAATTTCCAAATTTTTATGTTGACAATGGAGGCTTAGCCTCCATTGTTTTATTTATGTAAGTGTGCTGGAGGGCTCCATGGCTGTAGCTGCCAATAAACGTTCTGTGATGACTCTATTCTCAAGTGCATCTGATATGTATAGCCATCAGGTACGTATTGTTCTAGCAGAGAAAGGCGTAAGTGTTGAAGTAGAGCTTGTTGATGAAGCAAACCTACCTGCGGAACTTGGTGAACTGAACCCATACAAATCAGTACCAACCTTAGTAGATCGTGAGTTGTCACTGTATGACTCAAAGATCATCATGGAATACTTGGACGAGCGTTTCCCTCATCCTCCATTGATGCCGGTTTATCCGGTTGCTCGCGGTAACACGCGTTTGATGATCTACCGTATCGAGAAAAACTGGTACTCATTGGCTGAAAAAGTGCTTAACGGCACAGCTGATGAAGCAGAATCTGCACGTAACAAACTCAGAGTGGATCTTTTGACTCTTGGCCCAGTCTTCGCGGAATACGAATACTTCATGAGCGAAGAGTTCAGCTTGGTCGATTGTTACCTTGCTCCTTTATTGTGGCGTTTACCACAAATGGGAATCGAACTGGTTGGCCCAGGCTCAAAAGAGCTGAAGGTTTACATGAACCGTGTCTTTGAGCGTGATTCATTCCTAGCATCCTTGACTGAAGCTGAACGTGAAATGCGTCTAATGCGTTAATGGTTGGCATGGATATCGAGAAAATGACCCCACGCCGACCGTATATGCTTCGTGCATTTTATGACTGGTTGGTGGACAACGATTTAACGCCTCACCTTGTTGTTGAAGCAACATTACCAGGCGTTCGTGTGCCGGAAGAGTTTATTCAAGATGGCCAAATTATCCTCAATATTGCGCCTCGCGCTGTGGGTAATTTGGAACTGGGCAATGAGGCGATCACCTTCAGCGCCCGTTTCAGTGGCCGCCCACACTCTGTCATCGTGCCTCTTTATGCTGTTCAGGCCATCTATGCCCGTGAAAATGGTGCAGGGACGATGTTTGAACCCGAAGATGCTTACCTTGGTGAGATTGAAGAAAGCTTGGAAGATGAACCTCTATTCCCACTGTCTGTAGCGACTGAGGAAGAGGTCGAAGAGACTGAGCCAAGTGATGAACCACCTAGGCCCAAAGGTCGACCGAGTTTGCGTGTCATCAAGTAACGCGAATGAAACGATAGCAAAAAGCCGCATTGTGATGCGGCTTTTTTTATATATCGATTAGGGAACAGCTCGATTAGGGATAAGCGACGAGTCGTTTATTCGTTGCTTTCTGCAATCTGGAAGGCGCGGATGACTTGTTTTACCCCAGAGATATTACGCGCAATGTCGGTCGCTTTATCGGCATGTTGTGGTGAGACATAGCCAAGCAAGAAGACCTCTTTATCCTCTGTGATCACTTTGATTTTGATGCCGCTCAGCTCAGAGTCGGTCAAGATCGCTGATTTCACTTTGGTTGTGATCCAACTGTCATGACTTACTTCGCCAGCACTCAGCGGCGCTTTGATGCGAATTTGGTTATAGACGGTTTTAACGCCTTTCACTTCACGAGCTTTTTGTTCAATTTGCTCACTCAACGCCGCATCGTTTGCTTGCCCCATTAGGACGACTGTTCCTTCGTAGGAGCTGGCGGTAACACGAGCATTACCACGAACCGGCTCTTTGTTTGCGATTCCCGCCACTTCGAACTCAATATTGTTATCGTTCCAGATCTCTTGTGTGGTGCGTGGGTCAATCACAATGGCGGCCGTTGTTGCAGCGCCAGCAATAAACAACCCGGCACAGCCTGTCAGGGATAGGCTGGCAATTAAAACAAAGATAATCGTTTTCAATGACTTCATGGCTTACTCTTCGTGAGCAGGAAACAACACTTGGTCAATAAGATCGCACAAGCAGTGCAAAGTCACCATATGAACCTCATGAATTCGCGCGGTTCTGTGAGATGGAATGCGAATTTCCACATCATGCTCACCCAGTAACCCAGCCATCTCGCCACCGTCTTTGCCGGTTAACGCGATGATGGTCATATCGCGAGTCACTGCCGCTTCCATCGCTTTGATGATGTTCTTGCTGTTACCGCTGGTTGAGATCGCCAGTAAAATATCGCCAGGTTGGCCAAAAGCACGCACTTGTTTTGAGAAAATCTCAGTGTAGTGGTAATCGTTGGCGACGGCGGTCAGCGTTGTGTTGTCGGCAGTCAGCGCCATCGCGGGCAGGCTAGGTCTTTCTGTTTCAAAGCGATTGAGCAAGCAAGAGACAAATTGTTGTGCGTTCGATGAAGAGCCACCATTACCGCAACATAGAATCTTGTTACCGTTGAGTAAGCTTGCCACCATACCTTGCGCTGCGTGAGTGATCGCATCGGGTAGCGCTTCTGCGGCGGCAATTTGAATTTGAATGCTTTCTTTGAAACTGTCTTTAATGCTCTCTAGCATTGATTATCCTTGAGTGATTGCGTTTTTTATCCATTCGATTTGGCTACCTTGCTCATGAATCGCCACTAGGTCAAATCGAAAATGGGTATCGTGCACCGAAAGGCCATGCTTGAGGAGCCACACATTGGCGGCTCGCACGAGTTTTTGCATTTTACTGTAGGTCACGGTTTCAGCCGCATGACCAAACGAAGTGCTCTTTCGGTAACGAACTTCAACAAATACGATGGCGTCGCCATCGCGCATGATCAGATCTAACTCGCCGCTTTTCGCAGTAAAATTGCGTTCAAGCGGGACTAACCCCTGACTCAGCAGGTGCTGCTCAGCCAGGCGTTCATAGTGTTCGCCGTGCGCGCGTTTATTGCGCACTACCGAGTTGAGCCCAGCTGATTTCACGTTGTACGACACAGTGCTCATCGATACTCAGAATTCCTGTTTGTCCTTCGACTGAGTAGCCTTCGATCACTTTCATTTGTGGCAGCACTTCCATCAGGGTGTAGGCGTCCATCCCCATCGCTTGAAGTCGTTTCTCCGCGTGTGAGCTGTTGGCCCACAGACTGTCCATCTGCTGCTTCAGGTGGGCATCAGGGTGGATAAGGAGTGGAATATCACTGTAGCTGACGCCCGTCAAATCCTCGTACTGACGTTGGCCGCTGTTACTGCGAGAGTTAGAGTAGAGTGCAGGAGGCGTCGTGTCTGGGTTGATCGCCACTTCGATGAAGGGTTTGATCAGGGTAATTTCGGCACTGGTCGCCACGATGTACACCGCATCCACATCTCGACGGCTGCGTGGCTGTGTTTCAAGTGGGATATTCAACAGTGATTCCATTTGCGCGATGTTTTGCTGGCTCTCTTGCAAACCAAAAATGGTGTTGATGTTCTTTTGCAACTGGCGCTTGTCACCGAAGAGACTCACTGCCACTTTATTCTCACTGTATTTATCCCACTCTTGTTCGAAGGACTCGACGACGCGCTCGCCCAAACGACCTTGCGGCGCAAGGATGAGTGGGTAGCGAGCGCCTTGTTCAAACAAGTGCTTCGCCGCTTGTGCCACCTCCTGTTCAGGAGAAAGCGCTAAGTAGCAGGTGTTGTGACCAAAGTTGGTTTCATCCGGAATATTGAGAGCCAACATCTGCAGTGAGTGGGCACTGGCTTGTTGTGCTTCTTGCAGCGCTTCGATGTTCTCTTTCAATAGCGGACCAACGATAAAGTCGATGTTCTTTTCGATTAGCGTCGCGTCTAAGTTCGCCATATCCAGTGTATTGGTATCAATGACGGTCAGGGTCGCGTTCTCATCACGCGCATCATCATTCATCATATTGAAAATAAACCCATCGCGAATCAGTTGCGCTTGTTTAGCAAACTTGCCAGAAAGAGGCAGAAGCAGCGCAGTGTTCACGGGTTTTGTAATATCGAGTGCCAGAATGTCGCTGAGGGCTTGGGGTGTATACAGCGCGGCTGGATGGTCAGGATTGCTCGCCATCCAACGTTCCAAGCGCGATTTTAATTGCGGAATGTTGCTGGCAAACGCTTTACTGTCATTGGCCAATTCTAGCCAACCTGTCAGCACGGTTTCATTCGGTGCCACACGCAGTTTGGCAAGCTCAGACAGCGAGTACTGCGACAGGTTCTGCCAGACGCCATCGGCGATAGAGGCTTGCTCTGAGGCATTGAGTAGTTCGCTTTGGGCAATTAAGGATCGCGACGCGTCAAGGTAGAGACCTTGCTTGCTCTGCAGCGCGGCGCGTTTTTGATAGTACTCTTGCCACTGCTGACGAGGCAGTGACCAAGACACTGGAAAATTCAGCTGAGACAAGGCATCGCTGTGCTGACCTTGACTGATGAGTAAGTCGGCACGAGTCAATTGCCACTCAGCTTGCTGCTGTGGCGTGAGGCTTTGTCTCGCAAGGCGCTTAATCAGTAACTCTGACTGCACCACGTCACCGGCCTCAACGGAGGCTTTCAGTGCCATGATCAACCAATCCACTTGCAAACTGCCGGTCGTGCTGTCTGCCCGCATTAGGTAGGTTTCTACCGGTTGAGAGGGATCGAGTAAAATATCGACAGACTGCGGCGTTTTGGGCGATGAGGAACACGCAGCCAATGTAATAGCGAGTGCTACAGGAGTAAGTAAGCGTGTTACACTTGGGCGCTTATGGTGATTGTTAGCCATGAGTTCTTTCGTAATTCCGTATAAAATTGTGTCTATATTAATCGTTGAAGTGATGGTAAACAAATGACAGATAGCAAAACCTTACCGACAGAGGTGCCAACCCTCTACATTGTACCCACCCCGATCGGTAATCTGGGCGACATTACTCAGCGAGCGATAGAGGTGTTGTCATCGGTGGATTTGATTGCTGCAGAAGATACCCGTCACACGGGTAAGCTGCTGTCTCACTTCAATATCCCAACTCGAACTTTCGCCCTCCATGATCATAATGAACAGCAAAAAGCGCAAGTGTTAGTTGATAAATTGTTAGCTGGGCACTCCATTGCGCTGGTCTCGGATGCAGGAACGCCACTGATCAGTGACCCAGGTTACCATTTGGTCACTCAATGTCGTCAAGCGGGCGTCAAAGTTGTGCCTTTGCCTGGAGCATGTGCGGTGGTCACAGCATTAAGCGCCTCCGGTCTCCCCTCTGACCGTTTCAGTTTTGAGGGATTTCTGCCTGCCAAAAGCAAAGGTCGTAAAGACAAGTTCTTAGAGATCGCAAAGGCAGAGCGAACCTGTATTTTTTACGAGTCGCCACACCGCATTCTTGACTCTCTTGCTGACATGCTGGAGATCTTAGGCCCTGAGCGTGAAGTGGTGTTAGCGCGAGAACTGACGAAAACGTTCGAAACCATTCAAGGCATGCCACTCGGTGAGCTCGTTGATTGGGTGCGCAGTGATGAAAACCAACAAAAAGGCGAAATGGCGCTGTTGGTTCATGGTTACCGTGCCGACAGTGATGACGGCCTGCCGGATGAAGCTACTCGAACATTGGCTATTTTGACCCAAGAACTGCCGTTAAAAAAAGCTGCGGCGCTGGCGGCTGAGATCTACAACCTGAAAAAAAATGCACTCTATAAATGGGGGCTGGAACACCTCTAATCTAGCCAAGTTGTTGGTTATTTGGGCGCTCACACACATTCCCCTAGACAGGCTGATGGCTTCTCTATACAATCCGCCACCGGAGTCGACTCGGTAGCCGCTGCTTTATTGATGTCCCCTTACCTTGTGTGGGGGAGACTGATGAAGGGGAGGAAAGTCCGGGCTCCATAGAGCAGGGTGCCAGGTAACGCCTGGGGGGCGCAAGCCTACGACAAGTGCAGCAGAGAGAAGACCGCCGATGGCTCAATTTCTTCGGAATGAGCACAGGTAAGGGTGAAAGGGTGCGGTAAGAGCGCACCGTGCGACTGGCAACAGTTCGTAGCAAGGTAAACTCCACCCGGAGCAAGACCAAATAGGCCTCCACATTGCGTTGCTCGCGTAAGGGGGCGGGTAGGTTGCTCGAGCCAGTGAGTGATTGCTGGCCTAGACGAATGGCTACCACCGTGCAAACGGTACAGAACCCGGCTTATATGTCGGCTCCACCTTTTTAAGACCCATCGTAACTTAGGTTATGATGGGTTTTTTGCTTTACGCTGACGAAATTTATTTTGTAAGCAATAAACTTAGCGCAAAATCACGCCTTCCTTGTGTCTAAAGGTGGCGAATGAGCGTTAAATCAGTACACTGGAACCCTTAGCGCGTGAATGCGAGAGCAAACCGAGATAACTATGACCGAAGCATTTAAACACATATCCGTCTTACTTCATGAATCGATTGATGGATTGGCCATTAAACCTGATGGCGTCTATATCGATGGCACATTTGGACGAGGTGGTCATAGCCGTACGATTTTATCTCAGCTTGGTGAAAACGGACGCCTTTATAGTATTGACCGTGATCCACAAGCGATTGCAGAAGCCAACAAGATTGATGATCCGCGATTTACCATCATCCATGGTCCATTTTCAGGCATGGCTGAATACGCGAAACAGTATGATCTCGTGGGTAAGGTGGATGGCGTGCTGCTTGATCTTGGCGTGTCATCGCCACAGCTTGACGACGCAGAACGCGGCTTCAGCTTTATGAAAGATGGCCCCCTCGATATGCGTATGGATCCTACTTCCGGCATGCCGGTCTCTCAATGGCTCGCACAAGCAGACCTTGATGATGTTACTTGGGTAATTCGTGAGTTTGGCGAAGATAAGCATGCTCGCCGAATTGCCAAAGCCATTGTTGCCTATCGTGAAAACGAAGAGAACGAGCCCTTGGTGCGCACCGGTCAGCTGGCGAAGCTGATTTCCGACGCGGCTCCGAAAAGCTTCAAAGAGAAAAAACACCCAGCGACGCGCGCCTTCCAAGCCTTTCGAATCTACATCAACAGTGAGCTTGAAGAGATCGACACCGCACTCAAGGGCGCCGCGAGCATTCTTGCGCCGCAGGGACGACTGTCAGTGATCAGCTTCCATTCCCTTGAAGATCGTATGGTGAAACGTTTTATCCGCAAAGAGAGCAAAGGCCCAGAGGTGCCACATGGCATCCCAATGACTGAAGCGCAGATTCGTGCGCTTGGTAGTGCCAACCTCAAAGCGGTGGGTAAGGCGATTAAACCGACCCAACAAGAAATTGAGCTCAATGCGCGCTCGCGCAGCTCGGTGTTAAGGATTGCCGAGAAGCTGTAACCTCCTATGAGTCAGGCAAAAGGGAACCTCGCTAAAATTATCGCACTCGATCTACTGACCGTAGGTCGAGTGCCGCTGCTTTTATTGATGTTGATTTTTTCCAGCGCTATGGCGGTGGTCTTTACTACCCATCACACGAGACAGGCGGTCACTGAGAAAGATAGTGCTCTTGGTGAGCGAGAGCGCCTTGATAACGAGTGGCGCAACTTAATCTTGGAAGAGACGGCTCTGGCTGAGCACAGCCGAGTCCAAGATGTGGCGATCAAAGAGCTCGAGATGAAGCGCCCCGATTCAGACAAAGAAGTCATCATTACACTCCCATGAGCAAAAAGAACGTCGAACCCATCAAACCGCAAGAAAAGGACACTCCGGCGAGCCTGATTCGCTGGCGCTTTTATTTGGTGATCTTTATTGTGTTCTGCATTTTTATGGCGCTCGTTGCTCGTATTGCGTTTATTCAGGTGGTTGAGCCGGGCAACTTGATCAAACAGGGCGATCTTCGCTCAGTGCGCGCGAAAACCTTGCACTCGGCGCGCGGCATTATTTCCGATCGTAATGGTGAGCCACTTGCGGTCAGCGTGCCCGTTGAGGCTGTATGGGCCGACCCTGTTAACATTTTCAAACATGGTGGCCTGAGCGATATTGATCGTTGGCACGCGTTGGCCGATGTATTGGGCCTTAAGCGCGAGGAGCTGATCGACAAAATCAATCGTAACCGCTCAAGACGCTTTGTCTATTTGCAACGGCAAGTTAGCCCAGCCATGGCCAATTACGTGCGAGAGCTGAAGCTGTCTGGCGTAGGATTAAAAGCGGAATCACGTCGCTATTACCCCGCGGGCGAAGTCAGTGCACACTTAGTGGGTGTGACGGGAATTGATGGTCACGGCCTCGAAGGGGTTGAGCGCAGTTATGATAAATGGCTCACCGGAGAAGCGGGTAAACAGATCATTCGTAAAGACCGTTATGGCCGAGTCGTTGAAAATATCTCACTCGAAGAGCGTGAAGAGGGCAAACCGCTTGAGCTGACCATCGATCAGCGAATTCAAGCGATTGCGTATCGAGCGATTAAGCAGTCGGTCGCCGATCACCGTGCAACGTCAGGATCGGCTGTGGTGCTTGATGTACAAACGGGCGCGGTGTTGGCGATGGTGAATGCGCCGTCCTACAACCCCAACAATCGTAGTGACCTTCAATCAGCGAAAATGCGCAACCGCGTGATCACCGACGCGTTTGAGCCGGGCTCAACCGTGAAACCCTTTGTGGTATTAGCGGCACTCGACAATGGCAGCGCCGATGTCAATACGGTCATCGATACCGGCAATGGCGTGTTTGAAATTGGTGGCAGCAAGGTTAGAGATACGTCGAAAGTGGGCAAAGCCGATCTGACGACCATCTTGCAGAAATCGAGTAACATCGGCGTGACCAAACTGGCACTCGATATGCCGCTTGAGGCTCTGCTTGGTATGTACAGTTCGGTCGGATTTGGTCAACCTTCGGGATTAAACTTGGTCGGTGAAACCTCCGGTATCTTCCCCAATCGCCGTCGCTGGTCGAAGTTTGAAATTGCGACCTTATCATTCGGGTATGGCTTGACCATTACCCCGCTCCAACTGGCGCATGCGTATTCCACCTTGGGCAACTTCGGCGTCTATCAGCCCGTACACATCATAGAGAACAACCAACAAGATTTTTCACGTCAGGTCATTGACAGCGAGCACGCGAAAATGGTGTTGAGAATGCTAGAAACTGTCACACAGCCGGGCGGCACTGCAACCAAAGCGGCAGTGCCGGGCTATCGAGTTGCGGCGAAAACCGGCACATCACGCAAAGCGATCGCGGGGGGATACGGAGATGAATACTTCGCCTATACCGCGGGGGTAGCGCCGGCCAGTAAACCGCGAGTGGCGCTGGTAGTGGTGATCAATGAGCCTCAAGGTGATAACTACTACGGAGGCTCGGTCGCGGGTCCCGTGTTTGCTGAAATTCTCAAAGGGACACTGCAACTGCTTAATGTTGCCCCTGATGAAAACCGATTTAAAAATGAGTAAGTGAGAGAGCCAATGCCAACAACACTCACATTAACGCAATTATTACGACCTTGGCTTGAGTTGGGCGATGAGCTCGCGATACCTGTTCGCCAACTTGAGCTCGACAGTCGCCAAGTAACCAAAGGATCGACCTTTGTTGCCATCCAAGGTCACGCTTTGGATGCGAGGAGGTTTATTCCGGCCGCGATTGCTCAAGGGGCCAATGCCGTTATTGCACAGGCGTGTTCGCGTGCTCCGCATGGTTTGGTGGAATACATTCAGTCGGTGCCTGTGGTGTATGTCGATGCACTTGATCAGCGTTTATCTCAGTTGGCGCTCTCCCTATATCCAGTCGCAGGGAATCATCTGATTGGCGTCACCGGTACGAACGGTAAAACCACAGTGACGCAGCTCATCGCTCAATGGTTAGAGTTGCTAGGGCTGCGTGCGGCGGTGCTCGGCACTGCGGGTAATGGTTTTCTCGAGAACTTGCAGCCTGCGGTCAATACCACAGGCAGTGCCGTGACGATTTGTCAGATGCTGTCTCAGCTTCAGCAGCGAGGTGCACACTACACCGCGATGGAAATCTCGTCTCATGGTTTGGTTCAAGGCCGGGTGAAAGCGCTTCCGTTTGCAGCGGGCGTGTTTACCAACCTAAGTCGTGATCACCTCGATTACCACGGCACGATGGATGAATACGCTCGTGCTAAGCAAATGCTCTTTACTGATCATGCCTGCCAGCACGCGATCATCAATGCCGACGACGCCGTCGGTGCCCAGTGGCTGACTGAGCTTGATCACGTGACGGCGGTTTCTCTCTCTCCAACGACCCACAAACGTGCCGTGTTTGCTCATCATGTATTGTATTCAGAACAGGGTATCGAGCTGCACTTTGATGGTCTCTATGGCCAAGGTGAGCTTCAAGTACCCCTCATCGGCCAGTTCAATGCCAGTAATGTGCTTGTGGCGATGACAACGCTGCTTGAGTTGGGTTTTGATAAATCGGCCTTGATGGCGACAGCGCCTCAACTAGAGCCCGTCATTGGACGTATGGAGCTGTTCGCTTCACCCGGGAAAGCAAAAGTGGTGGTCGATTATGCGCACACGCCAGACGCATTAGAAAAAGCGTTGCAAGCGCTGCGCGTTCATTGTCACGGCAAACTGTGGGCGATTTTCGGTTGCGGTGGCGATCGGGATACGGGTAAGCGTCCAATGATGGCTTCGATTGGTGAACAACTGGCTGATCAGGTTATTTTGGCCGATGATAACCCGCGCAGCGAGGATCCTAAGACCATCGTGCAAGATATGCTGGATGGCATGGCGAAGCCAAACTTGGCGATTGTCGAGCATGATCGCTATCAAGCCTTGCGTTACGCGCTAGCTAACAGCCAAGCGCAAGACATTATCTTGCTTGCAGGCAAAGGCCATGAAGATTATCAAGTTTTGGCAGATAAAACCGTGCACTACTCTGATCGTGAGTCGGCGGCAGAGCTATTGGAGTCTCCTTTATGATCACTATGATGTTATCTCAATTAGTCGAGCCACTGTCGGCGGAGTTGATTGGCCAAGATGTGGCGATCGAGAGTGTGTCAACTGACACGCGTGCCATCGAAACGGGCGCGCTGTTTGTTGCCTTGGTCGGTGAGCGTTTTGATGCGCACGATTTTGCGGCCAAAGCCGTTGATTCCGGCGCGGCGGCGCTGTTGGTCAGTCGAGTTTTGCCGCTTGATATCCCTCAGCTATTGGTCAAAGACTCCAAAGTGGCGCTAGGGCAGTTAGGCGCCTTCGTTCATCAGTTATGCCAAACCCCGACGGTGGCGATCACAGGAAGCTGCGGTAAAACCACGGTGAAAGAGATGGTCGCTAGCATCATGAGTCTTCAAGGACAAGTGCTGTTTACTGCGGGTAACTTCAACAACGATATAGGTGTGCCGTTGACCTTGCTCCGTTCGACGCCGGAAGATGATTATGGCGTGATTGAACTCGGCGCCAACCACATTGGTGAAATCGCCTATACGACCGCCTTGGTCAAACCCGATGTTGCCCTCGTGAACAACGTTGCGGCGGCGCATTTAGAAGGCTTTGGTTCGATTGAGGGCGTGAAGCAAGCAAAAGGAGAGATCTACCAAGGGCTTGCGTCTGGCTCAGTGGCGATCGTCAATCTCGATAGTCATGGTGGTGAGCATTGGAGTGGTGTCTTGGCCGATAAACAGGTCAAAACCTTTTCTATGACCGATGCAAGCGCAGATTACTTTGCTACTCACGTGGTGTTAAACGCGTTGGGTGAGGCAAGTTTTATTTTGCGCACTCCAAGTAGTGAGCTGAGCGTCAAACTCGGTATTATTGGTCAGCACAATGTTGCCAACGCACTGGCTGCGGCGGCTCTGGCGAAAGAGTTAGGTGCCAGCGATGAGATGATTGTCAAAGGGCTAGAAAGTCTTGCCAAAGTGAAAGGGCGCGTCGAAACCGTCGCATTGACCGATGAGATTCGTCTTATCGATGACAGCTACAACGCCAGCGTCCCCGCCATGAAAGCGGCGGTGGATCTCTTGTCGAGTTTTGATGGGACGCGCTGGCTAATTTTGGGGAATATGGCAGAGCTTGGTGACGAAAGCCTTGCACTTCATCGTCAAGTCGGTGAACATGCTGCCCCCTTTAACTTCCCTTATGTGTTGACCTATGGTGATGACGCAGAGGTTATCAGCCAGGTTTGCCAGGGGACACATTTTTGCTCTCATGAGAGCATGATTGATTATATTAAGCAGCAGATAAAGACGCACCAAGGGCCACAAACTTTGCTGGTCAAAGGTGCCAATAGCGCCGGTATGTTTAAAGTCGCGGCTGCTGTGAAGGAGATGTTTGCATGATTATTTGGCTTGCGGAGCTGCTACAGCCATACTTTTCATTTTTTCGCCTGTTCGAATATTTGTCGTTCCGAGCCATTGTCAGTGTATTGACGGCCTTAGCGATCTCTTTGTGGATGGGGCCTCGTATGATTCGCCGTTTGCAGATGTTGCAAATTGGTCAGGTGGTACGTAACGAAGGGCCAGAGTCACACTTTAGTAAGCGTGGCACGCCAACCATGGGCGGTGTGATGATCTTAACTGCGATCATGACAACGGTTCTGCTTTGGGCGGATCTGGCTAACCCATATGTTTGGGCTGTGCTCGCCGTACTTGCGGGCTACGGCGCCGTCGGGTTTGTCGATGACTATCGCAAAGTCGTGCGCAAAAACACCGATGGCTTGATCGCGCGTTGGAAGTATTTCTGGCAATCCGCGATCGCATTAGTGGTGGCGTTTGCACTTTATGCTCACGGTAAAGATACCGCGGCGACACAACTGGTGGTGCCCTTTTTCAAAGACATTATGCCGCAGTTAGGTCTGTTCTATATCGTGCTGACTTATTTTGTGATTGTCGGCACCAGCAACGCGGTCAATTTAACCGACGGTTTGGATGGGTTGGCGATCATGCCAACGGTGCTGGTCGCTGCAGGTTTTGCCGCCATTGCCTGGGCTACTGGTAACGTTAATTTCGCCAATTACCTGCACATTCCATACGTGCCTCACGCATCAGAGTTAGTCGTCGTGTGTACGGCGATCGTGGGAGCGGGGCTAGGCTTTTTATGGTTTAACACCTACCCTGCACAAGTCTTTATGGGCGATGTCGGTTCACTGGCTCTTGGCGGTGCGCTTGGTACGATTGCGGTGTTGGTGCGTCAAGAGTTTGTATTGGTGATCATGGGCGGCGTGTTTGTGATGGAGACCTTATCGGTGATCCTTCAAGTGGGCTCATACAAATTGCGTGGGCAGCGAATTTTCCGTATGGCGCCGATTCACCATCACTACGAGTTAAAAGGCTGGCCGGAACCTCGGGTTATCGTTCGTTTTTGGATCATCTCTATCGTACTTGTTTTGATTGGACTGGCGACGCTGAAAGTTCGCTAATCCCCGTTTTGTTTCGCCAATAGGATAAAAGGAATGGCCATGCGCGAGTCTATTCATGCCAACCCCTCTCGATGGGAGTCGATTCACCACGTCGTCGTGGTTGGCTTGGGTATCACCGGTTTGTCGGTGGTGAATTACCTTAAGCGTTTACCGAATGCGCTCGACATTAAGGTGATCGATACGCGCCAGTGCCCGCCAGGTCAAGAGTCGCTGCCGAGTGATGTTGCATTGCACAGTGGTGGATGGCAAACGCAATGGCTAGAGCGTGCAGACTTGGTCGTGGTCAACCCGGGTATTGCGTTGGCGACGGCTGATATTCAGCAAGTAATTGCTAAAGGCACGCCAGTCGTGGGCGACATTGAGCTATTTGCTTGGCATGTCAGCAAACCGGTGATCGCGATTACTGGCTCGAATGGCAAAAGCACCGTCACGGATCTCACCGGTGTGGCGACGAACGCTGCGGGCGTCAAGACCGCCGTGGGTGGAAACATCGGCGTTCCCGCGCTGGATCTGCTAAAGCAAGAGGCGGATCTTTACGTTCTTGAACTGTCGAGTTTTCAATTAGAGACGACCTCTTCTTTGCATCTAGTGGCCGCGGCTTTTCTCAATCTGAGTGAAGACCATATGGACCGCTACTCTGGAATGGCGGCGTATCGTGCGGCCAAGCTACGCATTTTCGACCATGCTATCAAAGGGGTTGTGAATGCAGACGACAAGCAAACCTACCCAGAACACAACACTTGCGCGCTCGTGACGTTCTCGCTCAAGCAAGAGGCTGATTACCATTTACGCCAATCTCAAGGTCGTGACTGGATTGTGTTTCAAGATAGCCCTATTTTAGCGACCGATGAGCTTGCTCTGGTGGGCCAGCACAATGTTGCGAATGTGATGGTGGTACTGGCGCTGCTGAATCAAGCGGGTATAGAGCTCCAGGGAGCCTTACCGGCTATCAAGGCTTATCAAGGTTTAACACATCGTTGCCAAGTGGTGGCTGACAAACGCGGCGTTAAGTGGGTCAATGATTCTAAAGCGACCAATGTTGCCAGTACGTTGGCGGCGCTATCTGGACTATCCTTGACAGGACGACTCTACCTACTTGTCGGCGGTGTCGGTAAAGGGGCAGATTTTTCCGAATTGGTATCGCCACTGTCGAAGCTCAACGTGCAGCTTTGCTGCTTTGGCGTGGATGGTGAGGCGTTTATGCCCTTGCATCCTAGTGCCAAACGATTTGACCGTATGAGTGATGTGATTGAGTGGGTTGCCCCTCAGCTCAGCGAGGGTGACATGGTGATGCTTTCACCGGCTTGTGCGAGCTTTGATCAGTTCAACAACTTTATGGCGCGCGGTGATGCATTCCGCGAGCTTGCTCTCACCTACGCATAACAGCAAGGACGATATGCCGATTTCCAGTGCCATCCACAGAGTGCAACATTGGCTCACCAGTGACAGCCCAGACTCACTGTACGATCGACAATTGGTCTGGATTGCGCTTGGGTTAATGTTGACAGGTTTGGTGATGGTGACATCCGCATCGTTTCCTATCAGTTCGCGTCTTACTGACCAGCCTTTCCACTTTATGTTTCGCCATGCGCTTTTTCTTGTCCTCGCGCTCGGAACGTCCGCGGTTATTTTACAAGTCCCGATGCGCAAATGGCTCGACTACAGTACTTGGTTGCTGCTGTTGTCTATTTTCTTGCTGTGCGTGGTGCTGGTGGCGGGAAAATCGGTCAATGGCGCCTCACGTTGGATTCCGCTAGGACTGTTTAACTTACAGCCTGCCGAAGTGGCGAAATTGTCACTGTTTATTTTTATGTCCGGATACTTAGTGCGTAAACGCGATGAGGTTCAATCGAGCTTCTTTGGTGGGTTTATTAAGCCCATCATCGTATTTGGAACATTAGCCGGTTTGCTGCTTCTTCAGCCCGATTTAGGCACCGTTATCGTGATGTTGGTGACGCTGTTTGGCATGCTGTTTATCGCCGGAGCCAAGCTGACTCAGTTTCTTGCCTTGATGGTGGTCGGCATTTCAGCGGTAGTCGGATTGATTTGGATCGAGCCTTACCGCATGCGCCGCGTCACCTCGTTTCTCGACCCGTGGGAAGACCCTTTCGGCAGCGGTTACCAATTGACGCAGTCATTGATGGCTTTTGGCCGAGGTGAGTGGTTTGGTCAAGGCCTTGGTAATTCAATTCAAAAGCTCGAATACTTACCTGAAGCGCACACGGACTTTGTGTTTGCCGTGTTAGCGGAAGAGTTGGGCTTTGTTGGCGTTGTGCTCGTGCTAATGCTGATTTTTAGCTTGGTGATCAAAGCCATTTTTATTGGCAGAAAAGCGTTTGAGAACCAGCATCTTTTTGGCGGCTATCTGGCATTTGGTATCGGCATTTGGTTTGCGTTTCAAACCTTAGTCAATGTCGGTGCGGCGGCCGGTATGGTGCCGACCAAAGGTCTCACCTTGCCGCTTATCAGTTACGGCGGATCTAGCTTGATTATCATGGCGGTGGCCGTCTCTATCTTACTTCGCATTGACTTCGAATGCCGGGTTGATGCGCCTGACTCAACACAGAAATCGAATAATGACTCAGACTAAAAAACTTATGGTCATGGCCGGTGGTACGGGCGGTCATGTTTTCCCTGGCTTAGCCGTTGCCAAAAAACTTCAGCAGCAAGGTTGGGAAATTCGCTGGCTAGGAACTGCGGATCGAATGGAAGCCGAGTTGGTACCCAAACACGGTATCGATATCGACTTTATCAAAGTCAAAGGCTTGCGTGGACAGGGGTTAGCGAAACTTCTCGCGGCGCCGTTTCAAATCATCAATGCGATCTTTCAGGCCAAAGCGCACATGAAACGCTGGCAACCGGATGTGGTATTGGGCATGGGCGGCTATGTCAGTGGCCCAGGTGGCGTGGCAGCGAAACTGTTGGGCATTCCAGTAGTACTGCACGAGCAAAATGCGGTTGCAGGTCTCACCAATCAATGGTTATCACGTATTGCGAGCAAGGTGTTTCAGGCGTTTCCGGGTGCATTTACTCATGCAGAAGTGGTGGGGAACCCCGTGCGTGAGGATGTGATTTCACTGCCAAGCCCAACAGTGCGCATGAGTGAGCGTAGCGATGAGATTCGTATTTTGGTTATGGGTGGCAGTCAAGGTGCGAGGATTTTAAATCAAACCTTACCTGAGGTGATGGCCAACCTAGGAAGTGGTTATCAAGTTCGTCATCAAGCGGGTAAAAATAACGCGGATTCTGTGAAAAAAGCCTATCAAGATCAAAACGTCGAGCAGGCTGAAGTGGTGGAATTCATCGATGATGTTGCTGCGGCATACGCTTGGGCCGATCTTCTGGTCTGCCGCTCTGGTGCGTTGACGGTGTCGGAAGTGTCAGCGGCGGGGGTCGGGGCGATTTTTATTCCCTTTATGCACAAAGATCGCCAACAAGCGTTGAACGCGGATCATCTGGTAGAATGCGGCGCCGCAAAAATGATTGAGCAGCCGGCGCTCAGTGTGGCGTCATTGACCGAAGGTATTCGCCATCTGAGCCGTGATGATCTTCTCTCTATGGCAGAGAAGGCACGCGCGGCCGCCAAACTGGACGCTGATACAGTGGTGGCAACGGCGATCATCGAACTGGCACAGAAATAGAGAACGATTATGACAATTCAACATACACAAGATTTGGCGCAGATTCGTGCCATGGTGCCAGAAATGCGCCGCGTGAAATGCATTCACTTTATCGGCATCGGTGGTGCGGGTATGAGTGGCATCGCAGAAGTGTTGCTCAACGAAGGCTACCAAATCACGGGGTCAGATATCGCAGAGAATCCGGTTACGCAGGGGCTCGCGCAAAAAGGGGCGACGATTTATATCGGTCACCATGCAGACAACGTCGCCAACGCCAGTGTGGTGGTTGTCTCTACTGCCATCAACGAGCAAAACCCAGAAATTAAGGCTGCCCGCGAAGCCCGTATCCCTGTGGTTCGCCGCGCAGAAATGTTGGCTGAGCTGATGCGTTTTCGTCACGGTATTGCGGTGGCGGGCACACATGGTAAAACCACGACAACGGCCTTGGTCACGCAGATTTATTCTGAAGAAGGCTTAGACCCGACGTTCGTCAACGGTGGCTTGGTCAAAAGCGCGGGAACCAATGCGCGACTGGGCTCTAGCCGTATCTTGATTGCGGAAGCGGACGAAAGCGACGCTTCGTTTCTCCATTTGCAGCCTATGGTCAGTATCGTTACCAATATTGAAGCGGATCATATGGACACCTATGGCGGCGATTTTGAAACGCTCAAACAAACGTTCATCGATTTCCTGCACAACCTGCCGTTTTATGGCCAAGCGATTTTGTGTGTCGATGACCCGGTCGTGCGTGAACTGATTCCTAAAGTGAGCCGCCAAGTGATTACTTACGGTTTTTCAGAAGATGCCGATGTGCGCATTGAAAACTATCGCCAAGAAGGCCAGCAGGGCAAGTTTACTGTCGTACGTAAACATCGCGCTAACCTAGACATTACCCTGAATATTCCGGGGCGCCATAATGCGCTCAATGCATCAGCGGCCATCGCCGTGGCAACGGAAGATGATGTCAGCGATGAGGCGATTTTACGCGCCATGGCAGGCACTCAAGGAACCGGCCGCCGCTTTGATCATCTAGGTGAGTTCGAAACTGGCAAGGGACATGCAATGCTGGTTGATGATTATGGCCACCACCCGACAGAAGTTGATGTGACCATTCAAGCCGCGAGAAACGGTTGGCAAGAAAAGCGCTTAGTGATGATCTTTCAGCCTCACCGTTACAGCAGAACGCGAGACCTCTACGATGATTTCGCCAACGTGCTGGAACAAGTGGATGTCTTGATCATGCTGGATGTCTATGCGGCAGGTGAAAAGCCCATTGCTGGTGCAGATGGTCGATCATTGTGCAGAACGATTCGTTCACGTGGCCGTATTGACCCAATTTTTGTCCCGGACAGCAGTACGTTACCTTCCGTTCTTGCGAATGTCTTACAAGACGGTGACTTAGTGCTTACTCAAGGGGCTGGGGATGTCGGTAAAGTGGCAAAACAGTTGGCGGCTTTTGAGTTAAATATCGATAAGATGCGTCAGGCGTAGATTTAAGGGTGAAAAATCGTGGTTTGATGCACTTTCTGTGTTTTAAGCGGCGATTTCTCACTTTCAGTATTTGATACTTTCAGTGACGCCAGTATAATCCGAAAGTTAAAATAAGTGCTTTTGCCTTATTGCAAAAGAAGATAGGGAAAATTGCGAACAAATAGCAAGGACTATGGACTTTGATTAAAAGTGCTTTTAATGAAAGCCGTCATCTAACCTCTTCCCCACTTGTTAAAAACCACGCGGTTGGCGGTGGGTTTTTACTGGTGGTTTTGCTGTTAATTGGCTCCCTTCTTTATTCGACGATTTCATGGATGTGGGATGACCAGCGTCTGCCACTCTCTAAAATTGTCTTGCAAGGTGAATTGCACTACGTCTCTGCCCTCGATGTCCAACGTGCTTTTGCGCATTTGGATCATGTCGGAACCTTTATGTCACAAGATATCAAGGTGTTGCAGACGATGGCTGAAGCGATCCCTTGGGTCTCTCACGCCTCAATACGCAAGCAATGGCCAGACACCGTCAAAGTGTTTCTTACTGAGCACCAAGCGGCGGCAATTTGGAATGGCAACGCATTGCTGAATGAGCAGGGAGACGTCTTCAATGGTGACATCAGCCAACTAGAAGAAGAGCGGGTAAAGCTCTACGGCCCACAGGGTACCAGCCAAGAAGTGTTGGACGTGTGGCGTCGAATTAGCCCGAAATTTACCGCGCTCAATTTGTCGATTACGTCCTTGGTGCAAAACGAGCGCCGAGCGTGGCAAATTATTCTAGATAACGGCATTCGTTTGGAATTGGGTAAAGAGTCGTTAGAGGAACGCATCAATCGATTTGTTTCTCTGTATCAAAATTTAGGTAGCGACACGTTAAGAGTGAGCTACATTGACCTCAGGTATGACACGGGAGCATCCGTTGGATGGTTCCCTGATCAAGAGTTAGAACAAGAGAGTACAGATGACTAAGACCGCTGATGACAACATTATTGTTGGTCTTGATATAGGCACTGCAACCGTATCGGCTCTGGTGGGCGAAGTATTGCCTGATGGTCAAATTAATATTATTGGCGCTGGGATTAGCCCGTCGCGTGGTATGGATAAAGGCGGAGTCAACGACCTAGAGTCGGTAGTGAAATCGGTTCAGCGCGCGGTGGACCAAGCGGAGTTGATGGCTGAGTGCCAAATTCGCAACGTCTACATTTCGCTGTCTGGTCGCCATATTGCTAGCCGTATCGAAAAGGGGATGGGCACTATCTCCGAAGAAGAAGTGTCACAAGAAGACATGGATCGTGCGATTCATACCGCTAAGTCTATTAAAATTGGCGATGAGCAGCGTATTTTGCATGTCATCCCACAAGAGTTTACGATCGACTACCAAGAGGGAATCAAAAATCCACTCGGTCTGTCAGGGGTGCGCATGGAAGTCAGCGTGCACCTCATCTCTTGCCACAATGATATGGCGAGAAACATTATTAAAGCGGTTGAGCGTTGCGGCTTAACGGTGGAGCATTTGGTCTACTCTGGCCTTGCGTCAAGTAATGCGGTCATTACAGAAGATGAGCGTGAACTCGGCGTGTGTGTGGTTGATATTGGTGCAGGCACCATGGATGTGGCCATCTGGACCGGCGGCGCATTACGTCACACTGAGGTCTTTTCTTACGCAGGAAATGCGGTGACTAGTGATATAGCCTTTGCATTTGGCACGCCAGTCAGCGATGCTGAAGAGATTAAAGTCAAATATGGCTGTGCAGTGAGTGAATTGGTCAGCAAAGATGACACAGTTAACGTTCCTAGCGTTGGAGGGCGTCCATCGCGAAGTTTACAACGTCAAACTCTATCTGAAGTGATAGAGCCTCGTTATACTGAGTTAATGGGTCTGGTGAACCAGACGATCGATACTGTTCAAGAAAGACTGCGTGAAGAGGGGATTAAACACCATCTTGCCGCAGGTGTGGTGCTCACAGGTGGCGCATCACAAATTGAAGGTTTGGTTGAGTGTGCGGAGCGCGTGTTCCGCAACCAAGTACGAGTTGGCAAGCCACTAGAGGTGAGCGGCTTAACGGATTATGTCAAAGAGCCGTATCATTCTACGGCTGTGGGTTTACTTCATTACGCGCGCGACAGTCAGGTAAATGATGAGACGGAATACAACGAGCCTTCTCGCCAGTCAGTTACCGGTTTTTTTGCTCGAGTGCGTAATTGGATACAAAAAGAGTTTTAACCTGAGCAGCAGGAAAAACGGAGATAACACATGTTTGAACCGATGATGGAAATGTCTGACGATGCAGTAATTAAAGTCGTTGGGGTTGGTGGCGGCGGCGGTAACGCTGTCGAACACATGGTGCGTGAATCCATCGAAGGTGTTGAGTTCATCAGTATCAATACTGATGCTCAGGCGCTTCGAAAAACCAGTGTCAGTAGTGTCATCCAAATTGGTGGCGACATGACAAAAGGTCTAGGTGCAGGGGCAAACCCGCAAGTAGGACGTGACGCTGCTCTTGAAGATAGAGAAAGAATTAAAGAAGAGTTGTCAGGTGCCGATATGGTATTTATCGCGGCCGGAATGGGCGGTGGTACTGGTACCGGTGCGGCACCTGTTATTGCAGAAGTGGCAAAAGAACTCGGTGTATTGACCGTCGCTGTAGTCACTAAGCCATTTAGCTTCGAAGGCAAAAAGCGCCTAGCGTTTGCTGAGCAAGGTATTGAAGAGCTCTCAAAGCATGTGGACTCGCTTATCACGATTCCCAATGAGAAATTGCTCAAGGTTCTTGGCCGAGGCATCACACTACTCGAAGCATTTGCAAGTGCAAATGACGTATTGAAAAACGCGGTACAAGGTATTGCTGAGCTTATCACTCGCCCTGGCATGATTAACGTCGACTTTGCGGATGTTCGCACTGTGATGTCGGAAATGGGTCACGCTATGATGGGCAGTGGTGTCGCGAAAGGTGAAGACCGTGCGGAAGAAGCGGCAGAGATGGCAATCTCTAGCCCACTGCTTGAAGATATTGATCTTGCGGGCGCTCGTGGCGTCTTGGTCAACATCACAGCGGGTCTGGATATGCGCCTCGATGAGTTCGAAACTGTGGGTAACACAGTTAAGGCGTTCGCTTCTGACAATGCAACTGTGGTGATTGGTACTTCTCTTGACCCAGACATGGCTGATGAAATCCGTGTCACCGTTGTAGCGACAGGTATCGGTAACGAGAAAAAGCCTGACATTACTCTGGTTGCGGGTGGCAAAGCGAAGCCGGTTACGCAAACTCAACCACAACAAACGGTGACGCCTCAAGCGAGCGTCAACAAAGTGGAAGAAAAAGCGGCACCATCTTTGCAAGAGAAACCACAAGTTTCACCTCAGCCGACGACGTCAGGTGTTGGCGGTGGGGCAAGCCAAAGCGCTGCTGCACCGAAAGCCGATAAAGAAAGTGGCTACTTAGATATTCCTGCTTTCCTACGTCGCCAAGCTGATTGATGGCATCCATAATTTGACACTGTTCGATTATGTGGTAGGATTCGCGGTCGATGTTAAAGATTGACCGCGTTTTGTGGCAATATTGTTGAGGCAAGGTAGATGATCAGACAACGTACTCTGAAAGAAATAGTGAAAACAACTGGTGTGGGTCTCCACTCTGGTCGTAAAGTCACGCTCACGCTACGCCCAGCTGCTGCAAATACTGGTATCATTTATCGCCGCACGGATTTAGAGCCAGCGGTCGACTTCCCTGCGAACCCAGACTCTGTGCGCGACACCAAATTGTGTACCGCTCTGGTTAATGACGCAGGTGTCCGTATTTCAACAGTTGAACACTTGAATGCTGCCCTTGCGGGAATGGGTATCGATAACGTTATCGTTGAAGTCGATGCGCCAGAAATCCCAATTATGGATGGCAGCGCAAGTCCATTCGTATTCTTGCTTCAACAAGCGGGTATCGAAGAGCAAAATGTCGCAAAACGTTTTATTCGTATCAAGAAACCTATCCGTTTTGAAGAAGAAGACAAGTGGGCGGAGTTTGTTCCGTTTAATGGCTTCCGTATGGATTTCGAAATCGAGTTTAATCACCCAGCTATTGATGCCGACGAGCAGCACTTGGTGTTTGATTTCTCGACAAACGGTTTTGTGAAAGAGATTTCACGAGCTCGTACCTTTGGATTCATGCGTGATATCGAATACCTCCAGTCTCAAAACTTGGTGTTGGGTGGCAGTTTTGACAACGCCATCGTACTGGATGAATACCGTATTCTGAACGAAGAAGGTCTACGCTTTGAAAATGAATTTGTGACGCACAAAGTGCTTGATGCCATTGGCGATCTGTACATGTGTGGTCACCCTATCATTGGCGAATTCCGAGCTTACAAATCGGGCCATGGTCTCAATAACCAACTGCTTCGTGCAGTCCTCGCAGACCAAGAAGCGTGGGAGTGGGTGACCTTTGAAGAAGAGGCACCAGCACCGATGGCTTTTGCAGAGCCTAATATGGTGCTTGCATAAAGCGCGGGTATTAAGCCAACAAGCTAAAAATTTTAAAGGCCAGATCGCAGGATCTGGCCTTTTTTGATCGCCCTAACAAATATCAGCCAAATATCAGTGTGGCGAAGTCCTACGACTTCTTGGCTAATTTCGCCAAGCTTTCAAGTCGTGCCTTTACTTTGGGCGAGGCGTTTGAGGCGATCATTTCAAGATAGCTCGCGGCAGTGGAAGAGATCGGATCCCTTTTGGGAGCTGACTGCTCGCCTTTCTCACTGGTTGATCGATATAGCTCTGGATTGATTTGTACGCTGACAGCGATCAGTCGAGCGAATCCCTGAGATCGTAATTGATTCAAAATATGCAGACGATCACGATCGATCTTCATTTTGATCCCTGCGCTAGCCACCTCGAGGATCAATTGCCCTTCACGGATGTTTGCCACCCGGCAATGCTTTTCCGTACCACGAGGCAAAATGGCCTGCAGTGCTCGGTTGATCAAGATGATCTCTTCAGCGTGTTGTTGCAGTGTCGACAAGCGAGATTGAGCGATGATGTCGTCGCCTAAAGTTGGGCGGTGGTCACGCATAGTAGGCCTTATATTGCTGGACGGTCTGTTTCATTCTAAGCGAAGCTCGTGCGAGTAGGTAGCACTGCATTGGATAAACTTACGTCATATAAGCACAAAAAATAAAGTGTGCTTCAAACAAATTACCTTGCTATTGGTTGTCAGGGTGAAAATTTCATAAGATAGGCGCCACTAAAATCAGTTCTAGCCTTGAATTCTAAAGTAAATAGCACAATATCTGAGGAAAGTGATTTATCTCAGTATTCTTAGTTTAAAACTGGTAGAGACTGAAGGCATTATAAGATGATCGGGCCCGATCTGAGTTAAGAGAGATTCATAGCAAATGATAACTAAGCTACTGACAAAGGTAATTGGCAGTCGCAACGACAGAACCCTGCGACGTCTGAGAAAAATAGTAAAAGAGATCAACAATTTTGAGCCGACGTTTGAGGCTCTATCTGATGAAGAGCTAAAACAAAAGACCGTCGAATTTCGTCAGCGTTTAGATCAAGGTGAGACACTAGACAGTCTGTTGCCTGAAGCTTTCGCGACGGTTCGTGAAGCATCAAAACGTTTGTATGGCATGCGCCACTTTGATGTTCAGCTTATCGGCGGCATGGTTCTGAATAACGGACAAATCGCTGAAATGCGTACTGGTGAAGGTAAAACACTCACCGCGACACTCCCTGCATACCTGAACGCGCTGCCAGGCAAAGGGGTTCATGTCGTGACCGTCAACGACTACCTCGCTAAGCGAGACGCAGAAACCAACCGACCGCTGTTTGAATTCCTCGGTATGACGGTAGGCGTTAACGTGCCGAACATGCCACCTCAAGAGAAAAAAGAAGCCTACAAAGCAGATATTCTTTACGGTACCAACAACGAATTCGGTTTTGACTACCTACGTGACAATATGGCGTTTCGCGCCGAAGACCGCGTTCAACGCGCGCGCTTTTTCGCTGTGGTCGATGAAGTTGACTCCATCTTGATTGATGAGGCGAGAACGCCGCTGATCATTTCTGGCCCTGCTGAAGATAGCTCTGAGCTGTACACTCGCATCAACACGCTCATCCCACAACTCCAGAAGCAAGATAAAGAAGATTCCGAAGAGTACCGTGGTGATGGTCACTACACGGTGGATGAGAAATCCAAGCAAGTGTATTTGACTGAAACCGGTCAAGAGTTTGTTGAAGAGTTAATGATTAAAAACGGCTTGATGGTCGAAGGTGACACCTTGTACTCACCGACGAACATCAGTCTACTGCACCATGTTAATGCTGCCTTGCGTGCGCACGTATTGTTTGAGAAGAACGTTGACTACATCGTCACTGAAGAGGGTGAAGTGGTGATCGTTGATGAACATACGGGTCGTACTATGCCTGGTCGCCGTTGGTCTGAAGGTCTACATCAAGCGGTGGAAGCGAAAGAAGGCGTTAAGATCCAAAACGAGAACCAAACGCTGGCGTCGATTACCTTCCAGAACTACTTCCGTCTCTACGAGAAACTGTCTGGTATGACGGGTACCGCAGATACAGAAGCGTTTGAATTCCAATCGATCTATGGTCTTGAAACCGTGGTTATCCCAACCAACAAGCCAATGATTCGTGATGATATGCCAGACATGGTTTATCGCACCGAGGCGGAGAAATTCGCTGCGATTATCGAAGACATCAAACAGCGCGTTGAAAAAGGTCAGCCAACGCTGGTGGGTACCGTATCGATTGAAAAATCAGAGCTACTTTCTAATGCGCTGAAGAAAGCGAAAATCAAGCACAACGTGCTTAACGCAAAATTCCACGAGAAAGAAGCAGAGATCGTCGCGGAAGCGGGCAAACCGGGTGCAGTCACCATCGCAACCAACATGGCGGGTCGTGGTACGGATATCGTCCTCGGCGGCAGTTGGCAGTCAAAAGTGGAGACACTGGACAACCCAACTCAAGAGCAAATTGACGCGATTAAAGCGGAATGGAAAGTCGTTCACGATCAAGTGCTGGAAGCTGGTGGCTTACACATTATCGGTACTGAGCGTCATGAATCACGTCGTATTGATAACCAGCTTCGTGGTCGTTCTGGTCGTCAAGGGGATGCAGGTTCGTCTCGTTTCTACCTATCGATGGAAGACTCACTGCTGCGTATCTTTACCTCGGATCGTATGGCTAGCCTTATCCAAAGTGGTATGGAAGAGGGTGAAGCAATCGAATCGAAAATGCTCTCACGTTCGATTGAAAAAGCGCAACGTAAAGTGGAAGGACGTAACTTCGATATTCGTAAGCAATTGCTGGAATACGATGACGTTGCGAATGACCAACGTAAAGTGGTGTATGAGTTGCGCGATGAGCTGATGAGCGCTGACGACATCAGTGACATGATTGAGCAAAACCGTGACGACGTGCTTAATGCTGTTATCGATGAGTACATCCCACCGCAATCGCTAGAAGATATGTGGGATGTGGACGGGCTTCAAGCACGTCTGAAAAATGACTTCGACCTTGATGCGCCGGTCAAGCAGTGGCTTGAAGAAGACGACAAACTGTATGAAGAAGCGCTGCGCGAGAAAATCATTGCCACCTCTATCTCTGTTTACAAAGAGAAAGAAGCCGTGGTGGGTGAGCAAGTGCTGCGCAACTTTGAAAAGTCAGTGATGTTGCAAACGCTCGATACCTTGTGGAAAGAGCATTTGGCTGCAATGGACCATTTGCGTCAGGGTATTCATTTACGTGGCTATGCGCAGAAGAACCCGAAACAAGAGTACAAACGTGAATCTTTCGAGCTCTTTGAAGGTCTTCTTGAAGCACTGAAATCTGACGTGATCACTGTCTTGTCTAAAGTTCGCGTTCAGCAGCAAGAAGAAGTGGAACGTATGGAAGCTCAGCGTCGAGCTCAAGCAGAAGAAGCGGCTCGTTTGGCACAAGCGCAACACGCGAGCGCCGATAACCCATTGAGTGATGACGACGCGAGTGATGATGCTCATCAGCCAATGGTGCGCGAAGAGCGTAAAGTGGGGCGAAATGAACCTTGCCCATGTGGCAGTGGTAAAAAATACAAACAGTGTCACGGTAAAATTGCGTAAGCGATTAACGTGAGATCTATAGGAAAAGAGTCGCTTTGGCGGCTCTTTTTGTATCCGCCTGATGGGTAGCAACAAGCAAATAGGAACCAGTCAATGAAACGTATTCATATCGTAGCGGCGATCATCTTCAACCAAGACAAATCGAAGATTTTTATCACCAAGCGTCCGGATGACAAACATAAGGGCGGCTTTTGGGAGTTTCCCGGCGGTAAAGTCGAAGCGGGGGAAAGTATAGAGCAAGCGATGGCGCGCGAGCTGGAAGAAGAAGTGGGGATTGTCGTGTTACATCAAACCCCGTTTGAACATCTTGAGTATGACTATCCGGATAAATCGCTCAAGTTTGATTTTATCTGTGTGCATGAGTTTTCTGGTGAGCCGTACGGCAAAGAAGGACAGCAAGGTGCCTGGGTGGCAATTGCAGATTTGAGTCACTACACCTTTCCGGAAGCAAATGTGCCGATTCTAAAGCGTGTCATTCAAGAGTTTTAATACTGGTTTCAAGCCGAGATTGTTGATAGTTTATTGGCACAAATGGAACAAGAACCAAGGAGTTTTTTGCAATGGTCAGAATTGCAGTTGCGGGTGCGGCCGGTCGAATGGGTCGTAACTTAGTCAGAGCGACATTTTTAAATCAAGACGCCCGTGTTGGTGCAGGATCCGAGCGTCCGGAATCTTCTTTGGTGGGTGTCGATGTCGGCGAACTGTGCGGAGAGGGCAAATTTGATGTCGTGCTGACGGATGATCTTGCCAAAGAGATCGACAACTTTGATGTCATTATCGATTTTACGGCACCGGCGAGCACGCTAGCGAATTTAGAACTTTGCCGTCAGCATGGCAAAAGCATTGTGATTGGCACCACTGGTTTTAGTGAGCAAGAGAGAGCGACTATTGATGAGATTGCTCAGAGCGTTCCTGTCGTGATGGCGCCTAACTACTCTGTTGGGGTTAACCTTGTGTTCAAACTGCTTGAAAAGGCAGCCAAAGTGATGGGCGATTACTGCGACATTGAAATCGTTGAAGCGCACCACCGTCATAAAGTGGATGCGCCTTCCGGTACCGCAATTGGTATGGGAGAAGCCATTGCTGGCGCTATGGGTAACCAGCTCAGCGATGTTGCTGTGTATGCTCGTGAAGGTATTACCGGCGAGCGAACCAAAGATGAGATCGGTTTTGCCACCATTCGCGCAGGCGATATTGTCGGCGAACACACGGCGATGTTTGCTGATATTGGTGAGCGTGTAGAGATCACTCATAAAGCGACGGACAGAATGACCTTTGCCAATGGTGCGGTCAAAGCTGCCGTCTGGCTTAGCCAAAAATCCCCTGGTTTTTATACCATGACGGATGTCCTAGGACTCAATGAACTGTAAATAAATAATTATGCGCTGGGCTTGCCCGGCGTTTTTTATATATGTGCGTTGAAAGAGAATGAGTTAACTTCAGGCTATGCTCTTTTTTCTTTAAGTTTTATTGTTTATTTTCGTGACTTGGTGTTGGTTTTGTCTTTAATGTCTTTAAAGTTTGTATTTGCTTCCGATGTTGAACGTTTGCGTAAGAGCGAAGAAAAAAAGTGTGATCTGATACAGGTGACACAAAGAGAGATTTTGAGTTTTTTGAATTGAAATCGATTACTCATTTACAAAAGTTGTTCTTTTAGGCCTTTTGGGCTGTTTTTTGTCTAAAGAGCCCTAAAGTTTCGGTGTTTTTTTACGTGTGTGTTGACACATGTCACAGGCCTCATTAGAATACCGCCAATTTGTCTGAAATACCTAAAACCGCTTTTTTATTGCGCACAGGAAGGCAAATTTGCAGTTAAATTTATTATTTTTGCATTTTTATTCTGGAGGTTGTCTTGAGTAAATCAGCACTGTTAGTCCTAGAAGATGGGACAGTGTTCCGCGGAGTTTCCATTGGAGCAGATGGGTCGTCCGTTGGTGAAGTTGTTTTTAATACCTCGATGACGGGGTACCAAGAAATCCTCACTGATCCTTCCTATTCCCAGCAGATCGTCACCCTTACTTACCCACATATTGGTAACACCGGTACCAATACCGAAGATGAAGAATCTTCTTCAATTCATGCACAAGGCCTTGTGATTCGCGATCTTCCTCTTATCGCATCAAACTTCCGTAGTGAACAAACGCTTTCTGATTACCTAAAGTCGCAAAACATTGTCGGCATTGCGGATATTGATACTCGTAAACTGACGCGTATTTTGCGTGAGAAGGGCGCTCAGAACGGTTGTATCATCGCGGGTGACAATCTCGATCAGGCATTAGCGCTAGCGAAAGCAAAAGAGTTTCCTGGCCTAAAAGGTATGGACTTGGCCAAAGTGGTGTCAACCAAAGAAGCGTACGTATGGAATCAAGGTTCTTGGACGCTAGAAAGTGGATTGCCAGAAGCGAAAGCAGAGAGCGAGCTGCCTTACCACGTTGTCGCGTACGACTTCGGCGCTAAGCGTAACATCCTACGTATGTTGGTTGATCGTGGCTGCCGTCTAACGGTCGTGCCTGCAGAGACCAGTGCAGAAGAGGTATTGGCACTCAACCCAGATGGCTTATTCCTATCTAATGGCCCTGGTGACCCAGAACCGTGTACTTACGCGATTGAAGCGACCAAGGTTTTCCTAGAAAAAGGCCTACCTATCTTTGGCATTTGTCTTGGTCACCAAATTCTTGCTCTTGCCTCTGGTGCGAAGACAGTGAAGATGAAGTTTGGTCACCACGGTGCTAACCACCCGGTGAAAGACTTAGACCGTAACGTTGTGATGATCACGTCTCAGAACCACGGTTTCGCGGCAGATGAAGCGACACTCCCTGAGAACCTACGTGCTACTCACGTGTCACTATTTGATGGCTCTCTACAAGGTATCCACCGTACTGACAAGCCAGCATTTAGCTTCCAAGGTCACCCAGAAGCAAGCCCAGGTCCACACGACGCGGCGCCGCTCTTTGACCATTTTATCGAACTGATCAAACAGTCTATTTCAGACACGCAAAACATCGCTTAATTCGGAGTAGTAGAGAATGCCAAAACGTACTGACTTAAAAAGTATTCTAATTCTAGGTGCAGGCCCGATTGTTATCGGTCAAGCATGTGAGTTTGACTACTCTGGTGCACAAGCGTGTAAAGCACTGCGTGAAGAGGGTTACCGAGTCATCCTTGTTAACTCTAACCCTGCGACCATCATGACTGACCCAGACATGGCCGATGCGACTTACATCGAGCCAATCCAATGGGAAGTGGTTCGCAAGATCATCGAGAAAGAACGCCCGGATGCCGTACTACCAACAATGGGTGGTCAAACAGCGCTGAACTGTGCACTAGACCTTGAAAAACACGGCGTGCTTGCTGAGTTCGGCGTAGAAATGATCGGCGCAACCGCTGATGCTATCGACAAAGCGGAAGACCGTTCACGTTTCGATAAAGCGATGAAGTCTATTGGCCTTGAGTGTCCTCGCGCGGACACGGCGAAAACCATGGAAGAAGCGTACAAAGTGCTCGATATGGTGGGCTTCCCTTGTATCATCCGTCCGTCATTCACTATGGGTGGTACGGGTGGTGGTATCGCTTATAACAAAGAAGAGTTCGAAGAGATTTGTCGTCGTGGCCTAGACCTGTCGCCAACTAACGAACTTCTCATCGATGAGTCACTGATCGGTTGGAAAGAGTACGAGATGGAAGTGGTTCGCGACAAAGCGGACAACTGTATCATCGTATGTGCTATCGAGAACTTCGACCCAATGGGCATCCACACCGGTGACTCCATCACTGTCGCACCCGCACAGACTTTGACTGATAAAGAGTACCAGTTGATGCGTAATGCCTCTCTAGCGGTACTGCGCGAAATTGGCGTTGAGACAGGTGGTTCAAACGTACAGTTTGGTATCAACCCGAAAGATGGCCGTATGGTTATCATCGAGATGAACCCACGTGTATCGCGCTCGTCTGCGCTTGCGTCTAAAGCAACAGGTTTCCCAATCGCTAAGATTGCCGCGAAACTGGCGGTTGGCTTTACCCTTGACGAGCTACAAAACGACATCACGGGCGGTGCAACGCCAGCATCATTCGAACCTACCATCGATTACGTCGTGACTAAGATTCCTCGTTTTAACTTCGAGAAGTTTGCCGGTTCGAACGACCGTCTGACGACTCAGATGAAGTCTGTGGGCGAGGTGATGGCGATTGGCCGCAACCAACAAGAGTCGCTGCAAAAAGCACTTCGTGGCCTTGAAGTTGGCGTGAATGGCTTTGACGAAATGGTTGATCTTGATGCGCCTGACGCACTCACCACCATTCGTCACGAACTCAAAGAAGCGGGCGCTGAGCGTATTTGGTACATCGCTGATGCATTCCGTGCAGGCATGTCGGTAGAAGGCGTATTCAATCTCACCAACATCGATCGTTGGTTCCTAGTTCAGATTGAAGAACTCGTTAATCTAGAAAACCAAGTTAAAGCAGGCGGTTTTGCTGGCTTAACCGAAGACGTGTTGCGTGTGATGAAGCGTAAAGGCTTCTCAGATGCGCGTTTGTCAGCACTGCTTGGTGTGTCTGAAAGCGAAATTCGTCGTCTGCGCGATCAGTTCGATATTCACCCTGTTTACAAGCGCGTAGATACCTGTGCGGCGGAGTTCTCCTCTGACACAGCGTACATGTACTCCTCTTACGATGAAGAGTGTGAAGCGAACCCGACTGACAAAGACAAGATCATGGTGCTGGGTGGCGGTCCAAACCGTATCGGCCAAGGTATCGAGTTTGATTACTGCTGTGTACACGCCTCTCTTGCCCTTCGCGAAGATGGTTACGAGACCATCATGGTTAACTGTAACCCTGAGACAGTATCCACCGATTACGATACCTCTGACCGTCTCTACTTCGAACCTGTGACGTTGGAAGATGTTCTGTCTATCGTTCGTGTTGAGAAGCCAAAAGGTGTGATCGTTCAATACGGTGGTCAAACGCCACTGAAACTCGCACGAGCGCTAGAAGCGGCAGGTGTGCCAATTATCGGTACCAGCCCAGATGCGATTGACCGTGCAGAAGACCGTGAGCGTTTCCAAGCAGCGGTTGAGCGTCTAGGTCTAAAACAGCCAGAAAACGCGACAGTCACCACAATGGAACAAGCGATCGAGAAGTCGAAAGACATCGGTTTCCCATTGGTCGTTCGCCCATCTTACGTACTGGGTGGCCGCGCGATGGAAATCGTCTACGATGAGCAAGACTTGCGTCGTTACTTCAACGAAGCAGTCAGCGTATCGAACGAATCTCCAGTCCTACTTGACCGCTTCCTTGATGACGCAACGGAAGTCGACGTGGATGCCATCTGTGACGGTGAGCGCGTTGTGATCGGCGGTATCATGGAGCACATCGAGCAAGCGGGTGTTCACTCAGGCGACTCTGCGTGTTCTCTACCGGCTTACACCTTGAGTCAAGAGATTCAAGATGTGATGCGTGAGCAAGTTGAGAAGTTGGCGTTCGAGTTGGGTGTTCGCGGCTTGATGAATACGCAGTTCGCTGTGAAAGACAACGAAGTGTACCTCATCGAAGTTAACCCTCGCGCTGCGCGTACCGTACCATTCGTGTCAAAAGCGACGGGTGCTCCACTGGCGAAAATCGCGGCACGTGTGATGGCTGGACAATCTCTAGAGTCTCAAGGCTTTACCAAAGAGATCATCCCACCATACTACTCAGTGAAAGAAGTGGTGTTGCCATTCAACAAGTTCCCTGGCGTCGACCCACTGCTTGGCCCTGAAATGCGCTCTACTGGCGAAGTCATGGGCGTGGGTGCGACATTCGCTGAAGCGTATGCGAAAGCAGAATTGGGTTGTGGTAACGTCTACCCAGAAGGTGGCCGAGCGCTTCTTTCTGTTCGTGAAGGCGATAAGCAACGCGTGGTTGACCTAGCGTCTAAGCTAGTAAAACTCGGTTACCAGTTGGATGCGACGCACGGCACTGCAGTGATTCTTGGTGAAGCGGGTATCAACCCTCGCTTGGTGAACAAGGTGCACGAAGGTCGTCCTCACATTCTTGACCGTATCAAGAACAATGAGTACACCTACATCGTTAACACGGCGGCAGGTCGCCAAGCGATTGAAGACTCAAAAGTACTTCGTCGTGGCGCATTGGCAGAGAAAGTGAACTACACCACAACGCTAAACGCAGCGTTTGCAACGTGCATGTCTCACACCGCGGATGCATGTGCATCGGTCACTTCTGTACAAGAGCTGCACGCAAAAATCGCTGAAAACGCCTAATCGTTTGATTCGACAATAGGCTCAGTGATAAGAGCCGAATTGACAACCTCATTGCCCACTCCTTCGAGTGGGCTTTTTTATGTTGGGTGATGGGTGATGGGTGATGGGTGATGGGTGATGGGATCAAGCGAAAGAGCGGATTAGCGCGTGAGCTCAAGGCGGATCAGGACTTCTTCTGTGATGTCGCTTAGCTCACCGTAACCGACGATGGTACCGATCTCTTTCTCTAAGCTTTTTGCCTTGTGGAGGCTGATGTTAGCAAGCTCGGCTAAGTCAGTGCGTACCAGTGCGGTCATAGGATCAAACACGGGCGCAGCGCAAATTCTCAGGGCGTAAAATTCGCCAATTGACATCGCTTGTTTGACGAAGCGAATACGATCTTTCAGTGTTTCAAATTCGCTGACCAACTTCGATTCGATTGACTGAATGCGCGTACCAAACTTTGCCGCACTCAAGTAGATCTCATGATATTGAGGTTCAGCACCTTCGATTCGGCGCATCGGTTGGGCGATAAGGGTATTGGTGCGACCTTTGTAGATAGGTTCGAGAGAAAAGTTCTTCTCTTCACCAAGCTTAGCCAGGAGTCCAAGGTAAGGAGGCAAAGGATAGTTGACCCCGATAACACGTGGGCGCAGATTCGGGCCGCGTTTTTCAAAAAACAGCGGTGAGCTGACCATTTTATCCAACAAAATATCGTGCAACCCTTCAAGCAGGGCATTACTGGGCAGTAGCTCTTGTTTGGCGACTAATTTATTTTGGTTGTGATCAATCAGCGAGCCAAAGAAGGCAATAGTCTTCATCGTCTGGCGCTCTTCGATGATCGCCAGTTGCATCCTCTTGCCGCCAGGGCTGATGCGTATCACCGTATACGGCACTTCATCAAGCGGGAGTTTTTTATCGTAAAGCTTTAACTCACTAAAGTCGACATGACACAGATCGCCCGCTTTTAACCCGCAAGGTGAGGTGAGTGCAATGCTCGCGCCATGCTTGGAGATATCTAACGTAACCCCAGCGTGACGCTGGCCATCGGCGGTTTTCAGTTGCAAAGGCGATTGAAACTGATACCTCGGCTCTTTGCGACGGGATTTGGCATCAAAATAGAGGCAAGCGGGGTTTGATTCAGGGTTGCGAGTGTGGCGAAACGGGTTGAGCTCGCTGCTGGCAAGACGCGGCTTATCCGTCAGCAAGTAGTCATTGCGACTGCTGCTGTCTGATATCTCTTGTAAAATGCCGCAGTGCGTCAAGGTGTTGGGCTCAAGACCAAGCTCGGTCGAGTGTGTAGACAGTTCACTTTTCTCTTCATCATCCAGCTCAAACACAGAGAGGCGAAACGCTCGCCAACTCTCTTTTTTCGCGCCCACATGCCAAAACAACTGTCGCTGTTCGCGCGTCGCTTCCGGCATCATCATCGAGAAAAACAGCTGCTTGCCCTGATGGTCATGGGTGAAGGAGTAAAGTACGTTACTGCTGCCGCGCATACCCGGAGTGGTCAGCTGTTTCATGCGCTGTTTATTAAACAAACTGGTGAGCGCCTGTTGATTACGTTCGTCGTGCCAGTACTGCCAAATCGGCTGATTGTTCTCCGTCATCAACACCAGTTTGAGCTCGTCACCACTGAAAAAGACCGGCAGATTGCAGGTGTGTTTGAGATAAGTGTGCTCGTAACCTCGAGAGCGAGCGCGGATGATCTTATCTTGATTATCGTGACGGGCTTTTTTACTGTCGTTATTGAGGCATTCTGCGATGATCGCTTCGATGGCTTGGGTTTCGTCGAGCATGATGGTACGCAGAAACTTCACTGCATCGTTTTCGTAAGACTCGTCGATACCAACAATCCGATAGCTAAACGCAGAGTGAATGGCCTCTACTTCCGAGCTCTGGGCGAGTTCTACAAAGCGTACCTCGACAATTTCACCCAGCTTATAGTCAAACGCAGACGGGACTTTAAACTTGGCCCCTGAAGGAGAGAGGTCAACGGTGACGCCGTGAACCAGTTGTCCTTTGGCGAGATTGAGCTCGATTTGGGAGGAAAGACGCAGACGATTCTCTTTGCGCTTCAGGTCATAGCCTAAGTTAATCGGCTCGACTTCCAGTGCACTGCTTTTGGCTTGCACTTCCGTGCCGATGGGCTTGCCGCGCTTTTGCATAACACGAAAGTTGTTGTGTGTGTTGGACAGCGCTTCCCACACGCCTTCGGTATAGCCGCCAAACTTACGCACATTTTTGTGATAAGCGTTGAAGGCGACATCATCTAACCAGTGGCGCAGTCCATCAAGCTTGTATTCTCGACACTCACCTTTGACCCGCCCTCTCAAATCCACTGGTTTGGTGCACGGTGCCATCACTCTATTGAGCTCCATTTTGACCAATATTTTGACCGACGGAGGCTCTCCTTCTGTCATTTGGGCAAGAAGGTACTCAAAGTCTTGTGAGTGGTAAGCGGCAATGAGCCGCTCAGCGATTGAAAGGATTTCCTGTTGCTGCATATTTTATGGTTAGATCTACCTAATTATTCTCTATCGACCTTGATAACACGATCTTTAATGATATGTTACATCGAATCAAGATAAAGTGACCCAGATTCGAATTGATAAGGTCACACAATAGCAGGTGAGGAACCATGGCAAAGGCAAAAAGAGCCTACGTGTGCAACGACTGCGGCGCAGATTTCCCAAGATGGCAAGGGCAATGCAATGCTTGTGGCGCTTGGAATACCATCAGTGAGGTGCGTTTAGCCGCCTCGCCAGCCGCGGCGCGTAACGAGCGCTTGAGCGGATACGCGGGCAACGCCGCTGAAACCAAAGTACAGACATTGTCTGAGATTGATCTACAAGAAGTGCCCCGTTTTACCAGCGGTTTCAAAGAGCTAGACCGAGTGTTGGGCGGTGGTGTCGTCCCAGGTGCCGCGATCTTGATCGGCGGCAATCCTGGCGCAGGTAAGTCGACATTGCTGCTGCAAACCATGTGTTACTTAGCATCGCAAATGCCAACTCTCTATGTCACAGGGGAAGAGTCCTTGCAGCAAGTCGCAATGCGCGCGTCGCGCTTGGGGCTACCTAAAGACAACCTCAAAATGCTTTCGGAGACAAACGTCGATCGCATCTGCCAGATCGCGGAGCAAGAACAGCCCAAAATCATGGTGATTGACTCGATTCAGGTCATGCACGTTTCGGATGTGCAGTCGTCACCGGGCAGCGTCGCTCAGGTGAGGGAGTCTGCCACCGCGCTGACCCGTTATGCTAAGCAAAACAACGTCTCGGTGTTTATTGTCGGCCACGTTACCAAAGATGGCACACTCGCAGGCCCTAAAGTGCTTGAGCACATTATCGACTGTTCTGTGTTGCTCGATGGCGGCACCGACAGCCGTTTTAGAACGCTGCGCAGTCACAAGAACCGCTTTGGCGCCGTCAATGAATTGGGGGTGTTTGCCATGACAGGGCAAGGGCTAAAAGAAGTCAGTAACCCTTCAGCCATCTTTTTGTCGCGCGGTGAAGAAGAAACCTCAGGCAGTTCCGTCATGGTCGTCTGGGAAGGCACACGACCCTTGTTGGTTGAGATACAAGCGCTGGTGGATTACTCCCAGTTGGCCAATCCACGTCGTGTTGCGGTGGGTCTTGAGCAGAACCGCTTGTCGCTGCTACTTGCTGTGCTGCATAAGCACGGGGGACTGCAGATGGCTGACCAAGATGTGTTTGTTAATGTGGTCGGCGGTGTCAAAGTCACCGAAACCAGTGCCGATCTCGCCTTGGTCATGGCGCTGCTATCCAGCTTTAGAGATCGCCCACTGCCTAAAGATGTTGTGGTGTTTGGAGAAGTCGGGTTAGCGGGGGAGATTCGCCCGGTGCCCAGTGGTCAAGAGCGCTTGAACGAAGCGTTTAAGCACGGCTTTAAAAAAGCGATCGTGCCGGCTGCGAACATGCCTAAAGGCGGGATTGCAGGCATGCAAATCCATGGTGTGAAAAAGCTGTCTGAAGCGATTGAAGCGTTTGATGAGTTGTAACTGTCAGCGCGATTGAGCACTGAACGAATTAAAAAGCGCCTTGCCGAACATTCAGCAAGGCGCTTTTTTGTCGGTGCATCGCGCCGCTCTAAAGCATATCCAGTGCTTTTTCTACGGCTTCAATCAATCGATCAACATCATCCTGCTGGTTATAGAGGGCAAAGGAGGCTCGAATCGTACCTGAGACGTTCAAAGCGTCCATCAAAGGATGTGCGCAGTGGTTTCCGGCGCGCACCGCAATCGCCTGTTGATCCAGTAAGGTCGCGACGTCTTGATGATGCACACCCTCAACAATAAAAGAGACCACCGAGGCGTTGTCTTGATAACCCAGCACTTTAACATCAGGTAGCGCTGAGAGCCTTTCATTGGTTTGACGGGCGAGGGCGCGTACATGTTTTTCAACGTCGGAGAGATTGAACGTTTCAAGCCAGGCCACTGCGCGACTGAGCGCCAGCGCGCCAGCGACATTGGGGGTGCCGGCTTCGAATTTCCCCGGTAGCTCGCTGAACGTCGTCCCAGAGAAGGAGACTTTTTCGACCATTTTTCCGCCGCCATGCCAAGGGGGCATAGCGTTGAGAAGATCGAGTTTGCCATACAGTACCCCAATCCCTGCGGGCGCAAACAGCTTGTGGCCGGAAAAGAGATAAAAGTCAGCGCCTAGGCGCTCGACATCAACCGGCTCATGCACAATACCTTGCGCGCCATCGACCACCACGATCGCGCCCACTTGATGGGCTTTCTCAATCACGGTTTCAACCGGTTGACGCGTGCCCGTTACGTTGGTGACGTGCGCTAACGCGACAATTTTGCAGCGCGTTGAAAGGAGTGATTCAAAGGCTGCAAGATCAAATTGACACTGCGGCGTCATCGGCACTTTCACCACTTTCGCGCCCGTTTGCTCAGCGACAATTTGCCATGGCACGATATTAGCGTGATGCTCCAGCTCGCTGACTAAGATCTCATCGCCCGGAGACAAAGTGCTGCGCGCATAGGTTTGAGCGATTAGGTTGACCGCTTCGGTTGCGCCACGTGTCCAGATAATGGACGCCGGACTCTGCGCGCCAATAAACTCAGCGATGTGAGCTCTGGCTGCTTCAAATTCACTGGTCGCTTGAGCCGTTAAACGGTGACTACCACGATGGACATTGGCGTTTTGTTGACTGTAGTAACGGCTTAATGTATCGATGACGCACTGCGGCTTTTGTGTCGTCGCCGCGCTATCAAGGTAGACCAAACGCTGCCCATTCACGTCTTGGTTGAGTGCTGGAAATTGGCCAATGATCTCAGCGGTTTCTCTCATTACGCTTCACCCAATTTGTGATATTGCAGGGTCGGAATCGTGACCATCGGCTCGGCAACTGTGGCAGCATGGGCTTTTCCAGAGAGATGAATGATGATTTCCATTGCAAACTCTAACGCTGTGCCCGGTCCCTGACTGGTCATTAGATTGTGATTGATGTCGTAGGTGACGCGTTTGACACGGCGTCTCTGCTCATCAATCATCGGCCAGAAACTAGGGTGACAGGTCATCAGCGCATCGGTGTACAAGCCATGATGAACCAGAACGAGCGCAGGCGCGGCGCAAATGGCTGCGACCAACTTACCTTCGTACATCTGCTGGCGCACAATCTCGACCAAAACGGTGCTGTCGCGAAAGACCTCGCTGCCTCCAACGCCACCGGGTAGGATGACGGCGTCAAATTCATCGTCTGCCACATCAACCAGTGTGCATTGCGCCGTGAGTGGGATGCCGCGTGAGCCAATCATGGTCAGATGACCATCAAAGTCGGCGCTGGCCACCACGGCATCATAGCCGGCACGTACCATCATATCGATGATGGTGACCGCTTCCATTTCTTCGCTACCAGGGGCGATGGGGATCAGTACTTTTTTAGTCATCTTTCCAGCTCTGTTCTCTCTGTTTTATCTCTTGGTATAGGCGTTGATTCATCGGTGTGGTTAGCCCGTAGTGCGCCGCCCATTTGAGGAGGTATCCAGTAATAAAGTCTATCTCGCTGTGCCTTTTATGCACAATATCTTGATGCATGGATGAGAAGTTACGAGCAGTGTTGGCAATCACGCCATTGATCTTCTCGAACAGTTCTTTTTGAGTGATGGTGTAGCCCTTAGCATGCATGACGCTATGCACTTCACTGACGATCTCGGCAATGGTTGCTTGAAGGTCGTCTCGGGCCAGCTCGCCATTGCGGACGTGTTCTAGAGCCGTCAGCGGATTGATGGCGCAGTTAATGGCAAGTTTCAGCCACAACGCCTGTTCGATGTCTGGGTGCCATGCCGTTGTTGGTAAAGCGTGATTGAGCACCTCGGCCAGAAAGCCACACGCTTGACCGCGAAAATTCGCAGCACCGATAAAGGTTTCCCCTTGGCCGGTATGTTGAATTGACCCACCGTCGCTGCGTAAGGCGCCGTGTGTGGTGGTCGCCAGCAGTATAGGATTGTTGGGCAGCCAGGTCTGTACTTGCTCTGCGTTACCCATGCCATTGTGCATCAGCATGATCATGGTATCGGGGTGAAGGAGGCTTCGGAGTGGCAACAGTGCCTCACACACCTGAGGGGCTTTGAGTGTGACCAATAAAAGGTCGGCGTTGGCTAAGCGGTCAGGTTGGTTGTTGGCGAACGTTTGAGATTGACCATCTAGGCAAAGGGATAGGCTCACTACGTCATGTCGTGAATAGACCGAGACAGCGTGCCCCGCTCGATAGAGCGCATGGGCCCACAAGGTACCAATCGCACCAGGACCGAGAATCACGATATTCATCATCAAGCAAAGGGTTAAGGATTTGAGGCAAGGATACGGATTGGCCGCGAGAATGCCAATAAAAATGGCGCCGATTGGCGCCATTTAGCTATGAAATAGCTGTTAACTTAGAATTTGTAAGTAACTGCGAAGTAGTGACCAAAGCCAGTTGACTTAAATCCATCTGTATCTTTAATGCCGTAGATATCTTTATAGCCTTTTAAGCCATAACCTACAGCAAACTGGTCTGAGTGCCAGTAAATACCATTGAACATTGCGCCACCATTGCTAGCAGTCGCGTAGCCTTTATCTGTTTCCATACCAAATTGGTAGTCAATGTAGCCTTGGTAAGAGATAAACGAGCCGTTTTCGAAGAAGTAGAATGGTTTGAACCAGTTAGTCGAGATTTGGTAGCCGTTCCAATCTTTTTTGTTGCTGTCGTATGTACCGTAGAAGTTTAAGCCAACTTTACCAAACCAAGGTAGCTCAACATCTGAGCCAAGGCCAACTTTCTGAGTATTTACGTCAGAATTACCACCCCATTCCATTAGAGTTGCTACGTATAGCTCTTGCACTGGACCAAATGACAAATCTTTACCAGTTAATGCATCAAGAGACATGCGTGGTGCAAACTTCATAAAGATCTTTTCTGCTTCAGCTTTGTCACTACCTGGATCTGAAGTCAAGTTGAACACGTCAACGTAACCATAGAGGTCGAAGATTCCTGAACGTCCGCCAAATTCCATCTCTAGGTAATCGTGAGTTGATTCGCCAGGAAGTTCATCGACTGCAGCCATAAGGTTAAACTGCATCCATTTGTAGTCGTTCTTGTGGATGTCGCCGTCTGAATAGTCAGCTGCCATCGCAGGCGCAGACATTGCTGTTACAACACCAAGAGCTAGAAGTGATTTACGCATAGTGGGACTCTCTATGTATTCGTTAAGTGTAAAAATGACGTCCATATATTGTGTAGCACGTTCTCCGACGTGCTCAGTTGGTGAGCATAATAGCGATTTAAATCTCAATTGGTAGTGATACGGAGTGCAAAAACACACAAAGTTAGTGAGGTTGATCACACTTATGGATAGAAAACTCAGTTATCGAGGGATTTTCACACTTTTGCATACTTTTTGATACAGATATCGTTTACGCAAACGTTTATGCGAAATTTTATGCTTGTCAATGAATCAACAGATTTGGTTAGTGATCGGTTTTTTTCAGCGCTGCGTACACATTGGCAACGATGTAGAGGTGAAACAAAGTGCAAGAGATCATGCTATTTCCCTTAAGTTCCATTGTCCTTCCTGAAGGGAAAATGAAACTGAGGATATTCGAGCCCAGATACAAACGACTCGTCTCTGATGCGATGAAAGGAGACGGTACGTTCGGAATTTGCTTGCTAGAAAGGGCCAAACAGTCAGACGCCGTTCAACTGTCACACACCGGCTCTCTGGTTCGTATTGTCGATTTTGATCAGTTGGATGACGGTCTGCTCGGTATTACGGTGTGTGGACTTCAGCGTTTTACTATCAAACGGGTGCGCACTGAGTTTGATGGGCTGCGCATGGCGAAAATTCGCACGCTGCCCAACTGGCAAGTGGCAGAGATGTCGCCTTCAGACGTTCATCTTGGTGAACACCTGCTTCAGGTGTATCACGACTACCCGCAAGTGGGGGAGCTATACCAGCAGCGCTTTATGGACGATGC